>SYJG01000059.1 GCA_005798445.1 Planctomyces sp. | reverse complement strand
GTTCCCAGTTTGAAATTTGAACACGATCGCGATCATTCTTACCTGACTGCGGATGGTCTTTCATTCAAACGGGAGACACACGAAGCAGTTCAAGCAAAGGCACAGCGCCACGAACTGTGGGTGAAGTTCCGTAAAAAGGCGATCACCGACACAGAGTATGCGACTCAGTCGGCGGAGTTGAACAAAAGATATTTGGACAACTTCCACGATTCGGTCTTTGTTGGAACCGACAAATTCGGTGGCGGAGGTGTGTTCGTGCATAACGCACTCGGCGTTCCGGTCGCGAGCCTCCACGCGGATAACAAAAATGGCGGACAACTTGAAATTGGAAACGCTGACAAAGAGGTTCTACATGCCCTTCCTCCAGGAAAGCGAAAGTGATTGTCCCGATCGCTCTCCAGGGAGGTGACAGCAAGAGGCAAACCATGACATGGCGAACGAGCCAAGGTGTCCGAACTTTGAAAGGTGCCGAGGCGGCATTGATCCGTGAAGCCTTGGTGGATGTTGCTGAAATCGTCGAAGATGAGTTCGACGGCGAAGATCCTTGGGAGTTCGGAGCACGCCAATTCGACCAACAGGAACCGCTCGTGAAACTCGCGCTCCTGGCGGAAGTCGGATCGGCACTTTTGCGTGACACAGAAACCGTCCCAGAGTTGACGGCGGTCAATGAGGCGACTGTCGCCATCCTTTTTGATCACATCCAGCAGTCCGTCGAATTTGAGATTGATTGTGAGCGTGACATGGAGGCCCCTTTCTTTTGGCGGACTCTTGTTCTGGCGGCCTCTCACGAGATGGGCGACACCAGCGAACTGGAACTGCCGACCTCGGATTGCCGAGCCGTTGACGAATGGAGCTTGAGCGTTGAGTCGCTTGCTGATCGCATTCTTTGGGACAGAGACTTCGAGATCGTTGACGACATCGCCGACTTACCGCCGGAGCAGTCGGCAGCAGTGCGGTCATCGGCGAGGATTGGCGGCGAATACGCCGCTGCACTCCCACCCAGCCCGCGTGATGATGACCTGCCGCGAATTCGAGCCGTCATCAAAGAGCTATGCGAGCCGTGATGCGATTGCGTTTATCCGGTTCACGTCGCACTCGTGCCGAGTCGCTGCCCCACAATTCAGGTCCTACGCTGGAAATCATCCGCGCCGAGGCGCAAACTGACGGGCGTCGTGAGCATTTGTGCCATAGTTCTGGCTCACTCATCTATGATCGGCCTCCATGAATCCCGAAGAACTCGCCCGGCGAAACATCGACCGTCAGCTTGCGGCTTGCGGTTGGATCGTGCAGGACTATCGAGAGCTGAATCTCTCGGCGGGCCTCGGCATCGCCGTGCGCGAGTTTCCGTTGGCCACGGGTGAGGCCGACTACCTGCTCTACGCGGACGGCAGAGCGATCGGCGTCGTTGAGGCGAAGCCGGAAGGGCACACACTGACCGGCGTGGAGACGCAGTCGGGAAAGTATCTCGATGGGCTGCCGAGCACTTTGCCGCATTACCGATTGCCGTTGCCGTTCGCTTACGAATCCACCGGGACAGAGACGCGCTTCACGAATTACCTGGAGCAGCACGCTCGCAGTCGCGGCGTCTTTGCGTTTCATCGGCCAGAGGAGTTGATCCGGCTTGTCACGTTGGATGACCAAGTCCGTTCGCTGCTGCGACAGATGCCGCCACTGAACGCCGGACGACTCTGGCGAGTTCAGATCGAGAGCGTCACAAACCTGGAGCGGTCGCTGGCCGAGAATCGTCCGCGTGCTCTGATTCAGATGGCGACAGGGTCCGGCAAGACCTTCACGGCGGTCAATACCTGCTACCGGCTGATCAAGTACGCCAAGGCCAAACGCATCCTGTTTCTGGTCGATCGCAACAACCTGGGCGAGCAGACGCTCAACGAGTTCCAGCAGTTCGTCAGTCCGCTCAACGGCTACAAGTTCACCGAGGAGTACGCGGTCCAGCATCTCAAGACGAACACGATCAACTCGGCGGCCAAGGTCTGCATCACCACGATTCAGCGGCTCTTCTCGATGCTTCAGGGTGAGCCGGAGTTTCAGGAAGAGAACGAAGACGGTTCGCTGTTCGAGACGGAAACGTCGCTCATCAAGGAGCCGTTGCCGGTCGTCTACAACGCGCACATCCCGATCGAGATGTTTGACATCATCGTCGTCGATGAGTGCCATCGCTCGATCTACAACTTGTGGCGGCAGGTGCTGGAATACTTCGACGCCTTCCTGATCGGTCTGACGGCGACTCCCACGACGCAGACGCTGGGCTTCTTCAATCAGAATCTCGTGCAGGACTACAGCCACCAGCGAGCTGTCGCGGATGGCGTCAACGTCGGCTTCGAGGTCTATCGCATCGAGACGCAGATCACCAAACAGGGTGCCAAGCTCACCAAAGAGCCGGGCCTGTTCGTGCCGCATCGCGACCGGCGGACCAAGCAGAAGATCGCCCGCGAACTCGACGAGGATGTGACCTACACCGCCAACCAGCTTGATCGTGATGTCGTGGCGAAGGATCAAATCCGGCTGGTGACCCGCACCTTCAAAGAACGGCTGCCGGAGATCTTCCCCGGCCGCACCGAAGTTCCCAAGACGCTGATCTTCGCCAAGACCGACCTGCACGCCGAAGACATCGTCGAG
>SYJG01000058.1 GCA_005798445.1 Planctomyces sp. | reverse complement strand
GGCTTGAACAACCAAGCCAAACTGGTGTCGAGAAAATCCCACGGCTTCCGCACCTCGCGAGTCGCCGAACTCGCACTCCTCCACCAACTTGGAAACCTCCCTGAAAAACAAATCACTCACAGATTCTGCTGAGGAACCTTTCTCCACAGGCCCCCAAAGGTGTTCGACAACATGCTCCGAATGAATTGGCGATTTCGCCGTTTGTCCGCGGTGGCCGTTTCCACCGCGATGTGGTTGGCCCCACAGTTTGTGGGTGCTCAAGAAGCTCTCGTGCAACCGGCTCAACCGGCCGAGTCTGCTGCTTCCGAAACGTCAGCGCTTCAGAACGTCAAAGAGGCTCCGCCGAACGTCGCGTTTCGCGAGCACCCGAACGCTTCGCAATCGGGTCCGTGCGGAAACCCCAATTGCCCGGTCTGCAATCCAGCTCCGGCTCCCGCCGCGAAGCCGGCTCCCCCGGTTCTTCCGTGGAAGCCGCTCTATTTCGACAACGATTTTTCGTACAAAGGGAAGCCGAACGCACCGCACTTCCTCGGTGAAGAATTGAAGAACATGCCGCTCTTCGGTGACGACTGCGAACCGAGCGGACTCACGGCCTCCTTCGGCGGCGAGATTCGCCACCGCTACATGGACGAAGACAATCGCCTGCGTCCCGGTGGGCCGGGGCGCAGCACCTACGACTTGTATCGCTGGCGTCAGTACGTCGATCTGAAGTGGGGCCAAGACTTCCGCGTCTACGTCGAGGGGATCGACGCCTCGATCGACAACAACGAACTCGCCGTCACCGGCATCGACAAGAACCGCTGGGACATTCAGAACGCGTTCTTCGATTTGAAGATCGCCGAACGAGACGACAAGCCGGTCTACTTCCGAGCGGGCCGCCAAGAGTTGCTCTACGGAACACCAAGTGGAGCCAGCCCCGGCCAGCAAGTGATTTCGCCGCTCGATTGGGCGAACACGCGCCGGAATTTTGAGGGCTTCAAGCTGTTCAGCAAAGGGGACACATGGGACATCGACCTGTTCGCCGTCCGTCCGGTCAACACCGCCAATCCAACGGGTGCCGCCGGAGGCCGCCCGGCTCTCACCGCTGTCGGCAAATACGACAACCAATTCGACGAAGCCGACTACTCGCGCTGGTACAGCGGTGTCTACTCGACCTACCGAGGCATGAAGGACCACACGTTTGAGCCGTACTACGTCTGGCTGCAAACGGATTCCGCCAAACATGACCCCGCTTGGGCAGACGGCAATCGGCACACGCTCGGCCTGCGCTGGACGATGACCAAGCCAATCAAAGATGAGTGCGATCAACCCTGGATCGTCTTCGCCTCAGACACAGAAGGGGCGTACCAATTCGGCGAGGACAATGGCCGGGATGTGCAGGCCGGTTTCTTTACGACCAAGCTGGGTACGACGTTCTCGAAGGTCACATGGACCCCGCAATTGTCGTTCATCTACTACTGGGGTTCGGGCGACTCAGATCCCAGCGACGGCAAGAACACAACCTACGACGTCTTGGTTCCGTTGAATCACGCCTACTGGGGCATCATCGACAACCTCTCGGGCCAGAATCTCAACGACATCGCGCTGCAAACGACGATCAAGCCTCACGCGAAACTGACGGGCGTGGCCGCGATGCACTGGTTCACTTTGGACCAGGCTAAGGATCGCATCTACAACGTCGCCGGAGCGCCGGTCGGCTCGGCGACAGGGGACGGTACAGACATCGGCCAGGAACTCGATCTGATCGCCACCTACGCCTACAACCCGAACTTCGACGTTCAATTCGGGTACAGTTGGTTCTGGTATGGCAATCGGGTCATTTCCAATGATTCGTCGGCAGTTCCCAATCAGGATGCCACACAGCTCTACATCCAAACGTCGCTACGGTATTAAACGGTCTCGGCTCGTCAGTCTCTTCGCAAACGCTCCGGTCGTCGCGATCGGAGCGTTTGTGTTTCAGGAATCCGGCATGCGGCAGCCGATAAATCGGATTCCCATTGAAAACCGCGCCTTTGTTCGGGAGGGCGAGGCTCCTGCCGAGCCGGCGTGTGAATCACGCGTGCTCTCCGCACCGGCTCGGCAGGAGCCTCGCCCTCCCCAATGAGCGCACCTTTTTGTTGGAATCCGGATAAGAACCAGCCGAGCCATCGGTCGTCTTCAACCTGAAGGGAACCTGAATTCTCCGGAATTTCCGTTTCACGAATTGTGAATCGCGACGCTATTCTCCCCAACGATGTCGCCCGTCCAGACCTACTTTCTGCGCCGCACCAGCCGATTCGCACTCGTTGCGATCGTGCTCGGTTTTTGGTTTGGCGTCGAGCAAACGTGCCAAGCGAGTTGCGGTGATTATTTGGTGCATCACGGGGATCAGGCCCACTCGCTGCTTCCGACCGGCGGTTCCGACACCCCGCACCAAATGCCGACGACTCCGTGCCGCGGAGCCAATTGCTCACGGCGTTCCGAGGCACCACCCCTCCCGACTCGACCGACGGTCGAGACCTCTTCGATGGAATGGGCGTGCGTGCTGCAACAGATTCGCGATCAGAACTCCGATTCGTCAGAGTGGTCGCTGGAGTCTGGCAAAGTGCTGGCTCGTCACCTGAGCCACCGGCTGAAGCGACCTCCGCGAGCTTAGGTCCACTCACCGAGAACGACGTGCCTGCGAGGTTTTCTCGCGCGCACACTTGCATCGCTGGCCGTGGTCGTGTTGCTCTGAGCGATGACTTGTGATCGCTCCATTCCGACCGACCTGTGCCGTTCTTGAGTTGGGTGATTTTTCGCCGCATGGATCTGGACGCGCCACGAACACGCGTCGCCAAGTTTCGCATGGGGCATTCCAACTTCGCACGGAGATTCCGTTGGAAGTTTGTTTCTCCGCATGGATTCCCTTTTTCTATTTTGGAGCCGTAGCAATGTTTCGTTCTCACAAACTCTCCGCGGTTCGCCGAGGCTTCACGCTGATCGAACTGCTGGTTGTCATCGCCATCATCGCCGTCTTGATTGCTCTGTTGTTGCCCGCCGTGCAGGCCGCTCGTGAGGCAGCTCGCCGCGCGCAGTGCAAAAACAATCTCAAGCAGATTGGTTTGGCACTGCACAATTACCACGACACGAACAAGTTGCTGCCACCGGCCAACGTCAACAACATTTCGATCTTCGCTCGACTGCTGCCGCTCATGGATCAGCCGGCTTTGTACCGGCAGGTCAATTTCAACGTCGCCTACAACCACGTTTCCAATGACCCGGTTCGCACGAAGCAGCTTCCGGGCTTTCGCTGTCCTTCCGATTCCGATGGCGGAGCGATCGCGGCACTTGGCGGAGTCAACAATTATTACGGCAACGCCGGCAGTGAGATCGTCTACACGCTTCCCTCCGCAACGGTGGGCGGGACGAACTACGGCATGCCGCCACCCAGCGGCATTTTCTACCAGAACAGCAGCATTGGTGGGCGGGACATTCGGGATGGACTCAGTTCGACCGCCGCGTTCTCAGAGCGGCTTCTGGGTGACGGCAACAACGGCGTCAGCACGCCAGAGTCGGACACTTATCAGCCGGGGACGTACCCGGCGACACCCGATCAAGCGCTTGCCGATTGTCTGGCGATCATCACTTCGAACCTGGCTCTGCAAGGTTTTTCGAATGTCGGAGCACCGTGGCTGCGACCGTATCACTCGACGACGATGTACTACCACGTCGCGCCGCCAAACAGCCGGTCGTGCATGTATCCCCCCGGTCGCATCATGACCACGGCGTTCAGCCGACACTCGGGCGGAGTCCACGTCGCGATGTGCGACGGTGCCACTCGCTTCGTCAATCAGACGGTCTCATTGCCGGTGTGGCGTGGTTTGGGAACTCGTGCCGGCAAGGAAGTCTTGGGAGAGTTCTAGCAGTCCCGCAGAAGAATGTTGGTAGCCACGCTCGCCAAGAGCGTGGTTTTTTTGCGAATCCCCCACGCTCTTGGCGAGCGTGGCTACGAGGAGCTCATGGTCATGTTTCCTTTCGTGAATGTTCGTCGGCGCAACCTGCTAGCGGTTGTTTGTCTGCTGCTGGTTGCCTGCATCGGTTGCGGTTCCGGGCCTTGGAAGTTGGATGTCGATGTCGCGAGCGAGTCGCTGGAGACATCCCTCAAAGCTTGGAAGGGGGGCGAGACGCTGGCCGCTCTCGAACAGAAGTCACCCAAGATCATCGTGAGTGACGTTGACTGGAAAGCCGGCAAGAAATTGCTGGAGTTCAAAGTCAAAGAAGGCGACTCCAACGAAGGGACCAACCTTCGCAAGTTTGTCGAACTGACCCTGCAATCCGAATCCGGCCAGCCGATCCGTGTGGATGCGGCTTATCTCATCAGCACCCGACCCACCATCACCGTCTTTCGGCAAGAGACCGAGTGACCGGAGGCCATCATGCGATTTGTCTTTGTTGCGGCCGTCTTCGTTGCGGCCATTGTCCGAAGTGCTGCTGCCGCGGATGCGCCGCTTCCTGTGCCGTTGACTCGGCCAGTGATGAAGCAAGCGCTTGAGGACATGAAGGGACGCACGCCGCGCATCCCTTTGCCGGAATTGACCGAGGTCGATCGAGAGAAACTCGGCGAACGGGGATCGAGCTACGAGAGTCGGCTGCGCTAATACTACATGCCGTCCAGTGAGGGACAGGGGTCGGGAGGTTCTGGCCGTGGAACGGGCGGCGGTGGATTCGGCCGAAGCAATGATCCCGACATGACTCTGGACTACGCCTTCACGGTGGAGTTGTTCTGGCTCGTTTCACGGACCAACAACTGTCTGTATTGACTAGGTCATCAAGAATCGAAGCTCGCGGTCGCGGGCTTAAGCGAAGATCAGATTGCAGCGCTGGATGGTGATTGGTCGGAACACCAACCGGCTCAGCGAGCGGCGTATGCGTTCGCTCGCAAGCTGACCTACGAACCGCATCGCCTCGATGACGCGGACATCAACGGACTCCGCCCGCATTACACCGACAAGCAAATCCTGGAGATCATTTTGGCGGTCGCCGGCTACAACTCGATCAACCGCTGGAAAGAAGGAGCGGGGATTCCGCAGTCTTCCAGTGGTGGTAACTTCGGCAGCCGACGCCCCGAAGGTGCCAACGCGGGAACCGAGAAGGTCGCTGAGAAAACCGAGCGTCCGGCGGAAAAGCCACACAACTACCTGACGCCGACGTCGCCGAAATTCCAGAACATCATCACCAAGGTTGTGCCGTTGATGATCGACGAGAAGACCGGCAAGCCCTCCACGCAGACGGTCTTCCGCCGTGCTCCACTGGAATCGCGAGCGGACGTGGAGCAGGCGTTGGCCACTGCGCGCCAAAGAGAGCCGCGATTGCCATTGGTTGATGAACCCAAAGCGAGAGAACTCGTGCCCGAAGGTTTCGCGGACGGAGCGTTGCCGCAGTGGGTACGACTGCTGGCCACGTTCCCGACGAGCGGCAAGGGTCGCATCGCCAGCATTCATTCGTCCGAGTCGCGCGGTGATCTCAAGCCGTTGTTGAAAGCTCAAGTCAGTTGGATCATCGCTCGCCAAGACCGTGCCTGGTACGCGCTTGGACAAGCTCAACATCGACTTCGCGAGATGGGCTGGTCCGACGACCAAATCTTCAAGCTCGACGGCGACTGGTCGGAATTCACTCCGGCTGAGCGTGCTCAGTTCCGGTTGGCTCGGCAGTTGGCCGCGTCGCCGATCGTGCTCACCGACACCGAAACGACCGCTGCCGTGAAGCTGGTCGGCCCCCGCGATGTCGTGCAACTCATCAGCTACACGACCAATCGAGCCTCCTTCAACCGAATCACAGAGTCCGCCGGACTGCAAATTGAGAAGTAGAGTAGGATGGCCGCCCCCGGCCGTCCGTGTTGGAATACGAACCAACCAAGACGGCCGAGGGCGGCCAACTGACGACTGTGTCTCACACCAGGAGTGATCCCCATGAGAACAATTCCGTGGCTTCGAGTCTTTGCCTGTGGCGCGACGGTCGGTGTCGGCGGTCTGCTTGGCCTCCCATTGTTGGAGGCGGCGGACGATCCTCCACCGGTGACAAACGGCAACACTTTGTCGGGTAATGAAGAGTCGAAGCCGGCTGTTAAGTCGAAGCGGAAGGGAAAGGCAAAGAAGACCGACGAAACGCCGAAGGCCGACGCCTCGAACTCGGCAAGTTCGGAACCACAAAGCTCGACTCCCAAGACCGACGTTTCGCCGTCTGAGTTTGCTCTGACCAAAGAGCTGCTTGGCAACCTCAGCCCAGAACACATGAAGTCGCTCGGCCAGATGCTGGAGCAAGATTGGAAGGACCGGCCTGAATGGGGGGAAATGGCCGTCGCGATCCTGAAGAACGACTTCATGCGGCCCGGTGCCGGTTGGTGGACGCCGAGTGCGAAACGCTACGACTGGAATTGGATGAGCGAACATTTGGATGCGAACAAAGACGGCAAGGTCGAACGGGACGAGCTGCCCGGCGATGTGGCCAAGGCCGATCAACTGTTCGAGCGGTTGGATCGTGATGGCGACAGCAAAGTCATGCCTGCGGATTTCGACTTCACCGACCCGAATCCGGCGACGATGTTCATGAACGTGTCGGCGATGAAGAACATGATGACCAATCAGCTCTTCGGCCGGCTCGACAAGGACTCGAACGGCCGCGTCACGATGGAAGAGCTGACCGAGTTCTTCCGCTACGGTGACAAAGAGGAACTCGAATTCCTGACGCCGGAAGACCTGCGGTTTGCGATGGACCCTCCGCCGTCCAAGAACCCCGCCAGCGAACCGGACAACAGTCCCCCCTCCGTTGACCCGTCCACTCCAGCCGTTGCACTCAAAATGTTTCTGCGCGGCGACATGGGTTGGTTGACCTCTGGTCCTCAAGTGGGCGATGTCGCCCCGGATTTCACGCTGCCGAAACACGATGGCACCGCCAATGTCACGCTGTCCGACTCGTTCGGGAAGCGGCCCGTGGTTCTCGTATTCGGCAGCTTCACCTGAGGCCCCTATCGATCCCAGTCTGGGGTCATCGACAAACTATTCGCTCGGTTCAAAGACCGAGCCGACTTCTATTCCGTTTACATTCGCGAAGCACACCCCTCGGACGGCTGGAGCATGGCCTCCAACAAACGAGTCAACATCAACATCGCGCAGCCGAAGACTTCCGCCGAACGGACGCTTGCGGCCGTTCACTGCTGCGACTCGCTTAAGATGTCGCTGCCGTTACTGGTCGATGGCATCGACGACACCGTCGGACGCACCTACAGCGGCTTCCCGGATCGGCTCTACCTGATCGACCGCGAGGGCCGAGTCGCCTACAAAGGGGGCCGAGGTCCGTATGGCTACAAGCCGCGCGAGCTGGAGCAATCGCTCATCATGCTGCTGCTGGACGAAGCGACGAACGCGAAACATCAGCCGCGCGACAAGAAATGAATCTGGCGAGCGGCAGGGCGTTAGCCCTCCGAGTGATTCGATCGAAATTGACTCGGAGGGCTGACGCCCTGCCGCTCGCCTGAATCAATTCGGAGCACAGACATGGCACACATCAAACTGCCCGAAGGCGAGCCGGGAATCTCTGGACTGCTCGTCACCTATCGCGAGACCGAACAGCACATCAGCGGTCTCACACAAGCCGCGATGCGTGGCCCATCGTCGCTGACTGAGGCAGAACGCGAATTGATCGCGGCTTACGTCTCCGCTCGCAACGACTGTGTTTTCTGAATGCAGGCCCACGGAGCCGCCGCGCGGCAACTGCTCGGTGAGCAGTCTCGTTTGGTGGCCGAAGTCTTGGCAGACGTGACCATCGCCCAGATCGACGACAAGCTGCGCGCCTTGTTGACGATTGCGGAGAAAGTCCGCTGCGATGGCCGGCTCGTCAACGACGACGATGTGCGAATCGCTCGTGAAGCGGGCGCGGACGACAAAGCGATTCACGACACGGTGCTGATCGCCGCGATGTTTTCCATGTTCAATCGATACGTCGATGGGCTGGCGACGTGGACGCCGCACGACCCGGCTGTCTATGAGGCGATCGGTCAGCGGTTGGCAACACAAGGCTACGGCAGTCGGTTCCGCGAGTCGTCGTAATCGTGAGTTCCTTTGCCGTTCCGGCTGATCGCCGACAGCCGATCGCCGTGTTACCGTTTTGTCTCGCTTCACTCGGCAAGTGGCGAACCTGTCCCACGGCGTCCCCAACGCGCGTACAACGGCGGCAGCAAAAACACGTTGAGCAGCGTCGAAGTCACAAGCCCACCGAGGATCACAACTGCCAGCGGATGCTCGATCTCCTGTCCCGGCTTGATGCCGCCGAGAATGATCGGCACGAGCGCGAGACCCGTCGCCAGCGCGGTCATCAGAATCGGCGAGAGACGCTCTTCGGCTCCGCGCAGAACCAACTCGCGGCTGAATGGGACGCCCTCAACTTCTTCAAGATGCCGGTAATGGCTGACGAGCATGATGCCGTTGCGGGCCGCGATGCCCAGCACCGTGACGAAGCCGACCAGCGAGCCGAGGCTCAGCACGCCACCGGTTAGCAACACGCCAGCCACGCCGCCGATCAGAGCGAACGGCAGCGTCAGTGTCACCAGAGCGGTCAACCGCCACGATTGAAAATCGACGTACAAAATCAGCACGATGCCGATGAACGCGAGGGCCGACAGCGAGAGCAATCGCTCGCTCGATTCTTGCCGAGCGGCGTATTCGCCCAAGAATTCTGGATGATATTCGCGGTCGAACGTGAGTTTCTCCACGCGAGATTTGATTTCCTTCGCGACCGAACCGAGGTCGCTGCCTTGCACGTTGCAGGTGATGTCCAGCCGTCGCGACGCGCCTTCCCGCTTGATCTCGTTCGGTGTCGGAACGACGTTCACTTCGGCGACGTCGCCCAATCGCAACTGCGTGCCTGACGGCGTGTCGATCACCAATTGCCGCAGCGCGGTCAGATCGTGCCGAGTTTCTTCGGTACTCCAGACGACGACGTCGAACTTCTTTTGCCCCTCGAAGACTTCGCCGACCTTCGCACCTTTCAACAATGTCGTCGCCGCGCGACGCACATAGCCGGAAGTCAGGCCGAATCGTTCGGCCGCGCCGGGACGCAGACGCACTTCGATCTGCGGGACGAGTACTTGTGGCTCGACTTTGAGGTTCACGACGCCCGGCACGTCGGCGATCACTTTCTCAATCTCTTTGCCTTTCGCTCGCAGCAAGGCGAGTTCCGGGCCGTAGATGCGAACGACGACGCTCGCTCCCGCGCCGGTCAGCACTTCTTTGATCCGCTCTTTCAAGTACGTCTGCACGTCGCGGTACAGGCCGGGGTAGCCATCGACGGCGGTCTGAATCTTGAGCAGCGTCGCGTCGTAATCGACGTCTGGGTCGATGCTGATCCACAGCTCGGTGAAGTACGGGCCGTAAACTTCGTCGGCGACTTCGGCCCGGCCGATGTGCGAGCCGAAGTTGAGCACGCCGTCGATACTTCGCAACTCGCGGCTGGCTCGCGCGGTGATGCGGTGCATTGCTTCGATCGACGTGCTGGGCCGATTGTAAAAGTGCATCAGGAAATCCGTCTCGCGGAAGTTCGGCAGGAATTCCTGCCCCAACCGCGTGAAGGCCGCTCCGGCCAGCGTGAATGCCGTGAAGAGCACCGCCATTGACAGCAGCGGCCGATCGACCAGCGGTGGCAACACCCTGCGATACATCGCCCGCAGCGCGCGGCTCAGTGGAGCTTCGTGTTGTCCGCCCTTGCGGTGCGACAGCAGCATCAGCGACAGCGCGGGAGTCACCGTCAGAGCAGTGAACAGCGACGCCAGAATCGCGAGAATGTACGACATCGCCAGCGGCCGGAAGAACGAGCCGGCCAGTCCGCCGAGAAAGAAGATCGGCAGGAAGACCAGCGTCACAATCAAACTGGCATAGACGACGCTGCTGCGAACTTCGAGCGACGCATCGAGCACCACCTGATACGCCGGTTGCGGTGACGGCAACTCACGATTGAGCCGCAGTCGTCGCACGATGTTTTCGACGTCGATGATCGCGTCATCGACGACCTCACCCAACGCGATGACTAGCCCGGCGAGCACCATCGTGTTGATCGACGCGCCCCACCACGTCAGCACCAGCACCGCTGCGACCAGCGACAAGGGAATCGCCGTCAGGCTGATGACCGCCGTCCGCCAATCGAACAGGAACGCGATCAAGATGATTGCCACCAGCCCGCAGCCAATCAGCAGCGAATGCGACAAGTTGTCGAGTGCCCGTTCGATGAACGTCGCTGGACGAAAAATCTTCGGGTCCATCTCAACATCCTTCAGTCCCGGCCGGAGTGTTTCGAGTGCCGCTTCGACTTGCCGAGTGACTTCCAGCGTGTTGCTCTGCGGCTGCTTCTCGACGATCAGCAGCAGGCCCGGCTGGTCGTTGATGACGGCATCTCCAATCGGCGGCGGCGAACCGATCACGACTTCGGCCACGTCCCCCAATCGCACCGGCGCGCCCCCTCGGAAATCGACGACCGTCTGCGCGAGATCTTCCGGTTCGACAATCGGCGACAGATGCCGCACGGCCAACCTTTGATTCGGCGTATCGACAAACCCGCCCGTATCGAGCACCGTCGCATCGCCCGCCGCGCGGAGCACCGCGTCCAACGTCACACCGTTCGCACGCAGCCGTTCGGGATCGACCAGAACTTGGAATTGCCGATCGCGCTGACCCCAGATCGCGACATTCGCCACTCCCGGAATCGCCATCAGCCGCGGCCGGATCGTCCATAGCGCCAGCACGGTCAGATCCCGCTGCGACAACTTTTGGTCCTTGGACCACACGCCAATTTTCAGCAGCCGGCTCATCGAAGACAGCGGCTGCAACATCACCGGCGGCCGGGCCACCGTCGGCAACCGAGTCGCCTCGATCGCCAATCGCTCCTGCACCAATTGCCGAGCTTTGATCAAGTCGGTCCCCGCATTGAAAATCAACACGATCGACGACAGGCCGAGCACCGATTTCGATCGGATCGTCTTCACCCCCGCCGTCCCGTTGAGCGCGTTCTCCAACGGCATCGACACCAGGCTTTCAACTTCCTGCGTCGAGAGGCCCGGCGCTTCGGTTTGAATCTCGACATACGGCGGCGCGAACTCCGGAAAGACATCCATCGGAGCATGACGCATCGATCGAAAGCCAACGATGAGCAACAACACGCTCGCCGCGAGGACAACAACACGCAAACGCAGGGCTGTCGAGACGAGCCAACTCAGCACGGTGCGGCTCCGTTCTTGAGTTGGCGATGCGACGGCAAAGCGATTGCAAATTGCAAATTGCAAATTGCAAATTGCGAATTGGGCGGCCAAGGAAGCGCCGCGCGGTCACGCCTTGCTGCCTGCGGTTCAATTTGCAATTTGCAATTTGCAACTTTCAATTTGCCATCCTCGCCCTATTTCAATTTGCCATCCTCGCCCTACTTGCTGAACCCCACTTCGGTCCCGAACAACTCCGTCGCTCCGGCCGTAACGACTTTCGTTCCGACGGCCGGCCCGCTGGCCAACACGGCGATGCCTTCCTGAGCAAATCGGACCACGATGCGGCGTCGTGCAAACTTGTGCTCGGCAGTCATTTCATAGACCCAGGTGCCTCCGTGGATGTCGTGAATCACCGCCGACCACGGCAGTGTCAGACTCTCGGCCTCGCCGATCAGCGGGATGCGGACACCGACGCGCTGACCGGGTGCGAGCGCGCCCTCGGCATTCGCGAGTTCGTAATACAGATCGACGGTGCCGGCCAAAAGATTCGCGGAAGGGGGAGCCTCGACCGGCCGCGCTCGCTTCAACGTTGCTCCCGGCCGAGAGGTCAGCGGCACGACATCCGCGTCTTCGCTGGCGGCCAGATCGCTTTGATCGCCGACGTACACCGGCACACGCACCCAAACGCGCGACAGGTCCACGATCTCGAACAGCGCCGCACCGGCTGGCACGGCCTGGCCCGGCTGAGCGTTCAACGCTCGCAGCAATCCGTCGGTCGGAGCTTCGATCGTCAGCGGCGCGCCGGTGCCCCGTTCAAATTCGCCGAGGGCTTTGATCAACAAATCACGTCGAGCCTCGGCCGCCTCGAGCGTCTTTTGAGCGAACTCGTTTTGTGCTTCGGTTTCATCGACGTTGCGCTGGCTGCCGACTTCATCGCGCAGGAGCTTCTTCGCACGCTGAAACGCGATCCGTGTTCCCTCGACTTGCGTGCGAGCATTTTTGATCTGTCCTTCGGCATCGACTCGTGCCGCCGCCAGTGTCGTCCTCGCTTCGGGAGTCAGCAGCGGAGACAGCAGCAGGATCGACTGGCCCTTGCGAACTTTCGCACCGGGACGTGGCAGACCTCTGTCGGTGACTTGCAACTCGCCCCCCAATGGCGCAGCAACGAGTACCGACTGGCCGAATGGCACCATCACCTCGCCGCCGTACGTCCGAGACTGCCGAATGCTGCGTCTCTCGACCGCCGCTGTTTCGATTCCCAGCCGCTGTTCGGCTTCTGAAGACAGCTTGACGACATTGATCTCTTCTTCCTTCAGCACTTTTGAAACCATCGCTGGCGGAGAGGGCTTTTCCACCTTCACGGCCGGCTCTGTCGAGTTTACGACCCACCACGCGGTTACGCACACCGCGCTGCAAAACAACGTGCCGAGCACTCCTGTCAACAAACCGGATCGGTAATTCATTGAGTGGCTACTTTCGTCGCGGATGGGAGTGAAAACAGTAATCACACCGCTGATTGCCGCGAAGACTCTTGAACGGCACCGAAGAAGATTTCATGGAACCTGTCGCGTGACCTTGGCACACCTCGAATCGCCGGAGCGTCGGGCAAGTGGGGGCCAAGCCTGTTCGTTCCCCCGAAAATATTTCGTCGTGAGTGGCGAACTTCATGGACCATTTTGGATATCGTTTGGAAAACATCGGAGGCACCATGCAGGCTGTTGAACTCGAAAATGTGTCAAAATCGTTTGGCGCTCATCGCGCGGTGGACGGCCTGACGCTGGCTGTGCCGAGCGGGACGATTTACGGGTTCATCGGCCCGAACGGTTCCGGGAAAACGACGACGCTGCGAATGATCATGCGCATTTTGATGCCCGACGACGGACACATCCGCGTCCTCGGTGCGCAATCCTCTCAGGCCGCGAACGACCAGATCGGCTACTTGCCGGAGGAGCGTGGCCTCTACAAGAAGATGAAGGTCCGCGAGATGCTCCGCTTCTACGCGGAGATCAAGAATATTGCTCATCGAGACTGCCGCGCGGAGATTGACCGCTGGCTGGAATGCATGCAGCTTGGCGACTGGGCGGACAAAAAAGTCGAAGCGTTGTCCAAAGGCATGGCGCAGAAGGTGCAATTCATCGGCACGGTCATCGCCAAGCCAAAACTGGTCATTCTCGATGAGCCGTTCAGTGGACTCGATCCGGTCAATGCCGAAGTGCTCAAGGACGCGGTGCTGGGCCTGAAGCGTGACGGAGCGACCGTGATCTTCTCGACGCACGACATGGACGTCGCCGAAAAGATGTGCGACTTCATCTTCATGATCTTTCAGGGGAAGAAGGTGCTCGACGGAACGCTCGACGAGATTCAGAGTCAATACGGCACCGACATTCTGCGCGTGCGATTGGAGACGAACGGAGACGGAACGGAGTCGATGCTCGACCTGTCTGATCTTGCCGGCGTCGAACGTGTGAACAACTTCGGACGATTTCAAGAACTGCGGGTGCGGCACGGCACGGACTCACAGGCTGTGCTTGCGGAACTCACCGCTCGTGGCCGAGTGCGGCACTTTGAAGTGGCCAGCCCGTCATTGCAGGACATTTTCATTCGCATCGCCGGAGCCGATGTCGTGGAGGCAACTCATGCGTAAGGTGCTCACGATTGCCAGCCGCGATTATCGCGCGGCCGTTTTTTCCAAAGCGTTCTTGATTTCGCTGGTGGCGTTGCCCGTTTTGTGGGGTGGCAGCGCGCTGGCGCAGATCTTTCTCAAGGACAAGGTGGATACGGCGGACCGGCGTGTCGCGATCATCGACCGCACTGGAAAGCTCTCCTCGCAGATTGTTGCCGCCGCCGAGCAGCGAAACTCGAACGAGATTTTCAAAGCGGACAGCACCCCACAACAGCAAGTCAAGCCGCGGTTTGTCATCGAGGTTGTCGATCCGGCCGAAATTGGCCAAGCGCCGCAATCGACGCTCAAACTTTCGGATCGCGTTCGCAAAGAAGAGTTGCTGGCATTCGTGGACATTGCCGCCGATCTGCTCGAAGAGGTTGCCGAGCCCGCGTCGGCCGTGGCAACTCCGGCGATGCCATCCGCGAAGGTCGCGTACTACTCGAACAGCCCGACCTATGGCGACTTCTCCAACTGGCTCAAAGGAGTCTTAAATCATCAGATTCAGGAAATCCGACTCGGCCAAGTGGGACTCGACCTCAGTCTCGTCCGCCGGGCGAGCCGTCCGGAAACGATCGACAACCTCGGTCTGGTCTCGCTCGACAAAGACGGCAACATCACCGATGCGGACAAGGTCAACATGGCTGCCAGCTTTCTCGTGCCGATCGGCCTGATGATGCTGATGTTTATCGGCGTGATGGTCGGCTCGACGCCGCTGCTACAAAGTGTGCTCGAAGAGAAAATGGGGCGCATCGCCGAAGTCTTGCTCGGCTCGGCCACGCCGGTTCAATTGATGCTGGGTAAGCTAGTCGGAACGGTTGGTGTGTCGATCACAATCATGGCCATCTACATGGCGGCCGGTTACGTGGCGCTGTGGCACGCGGGATATGCCGACCTGTTTCCGACGCACCTGTTGTTGTGGTTCATCGTCTTTCTGACTCTGTCCGTCGTGATGAACGGGGCGCTGTTCGCGGCGATTGGTGCGGCGGTAACCGACGCTCAAGAAGCTCAGAGCCTGCTGATGCCAGCGATGGTCATCACCATGGCTCCGATGTTCGTGTTCATGAACGTCATCAAGGAACCGAATTCGACATTCTCGATGCTCGCATCGTTTTTTCCCCCAGCCACGCCGATGTTGATGATTCTGCGTCAGAGCGTGCCACCGGGAGTCCCGTTGTGGCAGCCGATTGTCGGCATTGTGCTGGTACTCGCCACGACCGTCGCCAGTGTGTGGGCAGCGGGCCGAGTGTTCCGAGTTGGCATTCTCGCGCAAGGCAAAGGGGCGAGCTTCCAGCAAATCTTTCGTTGGATTATCCAAGGCTGATCGGAGCACATCACGCCAGTACGACGCGCCAGCGAGTGGTTGCAGCAGGCGAATGGGCACTCGCTGGCGCGTCGAGCTAGTTGGGAACAACTGGTCGTTCGAGCGGGCGAGTCGAGTTCACGACCGGCGCATCCAGATGCCGTCCGACACTGCGTTCAAGCTCGGCCCACGCGCGCCGCAATTCCGCGTGCAATTGTTCTTGACGCAACTCTGCGTCGATCAACTGTCGCGACGTTTGCAGCACGACAATGTAGCCGACGTCGCCATCGCGATACGCCGCGGTCGCACGCTGAATCGCCGCAGTGACTTCCGGGCGCGTTTGGCCGTCGAGCACTTCCAACTCGGCCCGCGCCTGCATGTATCGCAGATGAGCCTGCCGGACATCGAGCACGATTTGATTGTGAATGGTCTGTCGCTGTCGGCAGAGCTTTTCCCATTCGGCCTCGGCTCGCGCGATCACCCCTTCGTTGCGATTGAGAATCGGCAGCGTCATGCGGAATCCGCCACCGAACTCATGTCCCGTCCGAGTGCCGTTGGTCGCGTCGGCAATGCCGAGGAATCGGAACCAGCCAAGCTGAGCCAACCGCAACCGCTCCGCCGCCCCGTCCACCGCTTGCGATACCGCCAAGAAATCCGGCCGCGACACCGCCGCTTCGGCTGACAACACTTCGGCATCGAAATCGCCTTGTACTGTCGGCGCGGGATCGGTCGGATTCAACGGCGTGCGGTCATCGGACAAGCCCAAAATGTTTCGCAGGCGTTCTTCGGCCAACGCGACATCCTGCTGGATGCGCACGACATCCTGCTTGGCTTGCAGCGAGTCGATTTTCGCGGTCGCGACTTCTTGCGGACTCGCGTCGCCATCATCCAGCCGAACTTCGGCGAACTTGGTGATGCGCTGCCGCAACTCTTCCGCTTGCTCGGCGACCCGCAGTCGCCCGCGAGCCAACTGCAAGTCGGCATATCCTTGGCGGGCGTCACGAATCAGATCGAGTCCGGCTTGCGTCAGTCGTTCACAGACTCGGTACGACTCCCGCTCGGCCGCCGCGATCCGAATCGGTCGCAGCCAGAGTGCCTCGATCGGTACGTCGATCGCGTACCGAAACGGTTTGTCCGGCGCGCTCGCGACAAAAAAGAGTTCCGGGTTCGGCAACAATCCCGCCTGCACCAAATCCCCGTGAGCGATCTTCCAATCGACAAGCTGCTCCTGAAACGCTGCGTTGTTCCACAGCGCGAGCAGCACGGCTTCTTCCTCGGTCAATCCGTCGTTCAACGACGCGCCCTTTGGATAAACGATCTGTCCACAGCCAGTCTCGCTGAAAAGCACATGGCCGGTTCGAGCCGCCAACTTGCTCGACACGCAATCGCGATCACACGCGGCTGGAATGCAGTGACATCCCACTGCGCTGATCAAAATCAATCCCGCGAAGCACAACCAAACGGCTCTGCCCGCGCCGCGCGAGTCCATCAACGCCCTCCAGCCCTTCATCACATCATCCCTGCATCGGCTAGTCCTCCGGGAATCTCGACGCACCAGCCACTTCCTTGCGGCCCAGGCGGAGTTTTCCAGAGGTACCCTTCGATCTCATCGTGCCCGCGCAGGTGACGGTCGCAGGCAAATTCGTGAGATTCCCATCATGGTCAAGTCAGCGACGGAATCCTTCAACAGTCTTCGCCAAACTCACTTGGCCTTCGGCGAATTCCGCCGACACCCGTTCCGCTGAACTCGCGCGGTCAACTCGACGAGTCGTGTTTCGTATACGTCGCCGTTGCGACTGCGACAATTCCGTCACCATGGTTTGGAAAAAGTGGAGCAAGAATGGCGCTGGTCGCGCCTGAGCCTGAATTTCAAAAAACTGGTGCGAACGTTCCTACGCTGGTGTCGCGAATTCGCGGCTGCGATGGCCGTAGAAGTGACGTGAGACGCAGCCAGTCCGCGCGTCTGACGCCTCAAACTCACGACCCCAACAACCCCCGCCGAGCTCGCTCACAACGACCGCTGGCCCGGTTTTTTGAATCGTTTTTGCGGTTCCTGTAAAACGACAGTCCCCTTGCCGCGTAGGGACTGACCGCTTGCGAACTGTGGCTCCGCTTGCCAACGTATCGCCTCATGTCCGCACTTGATCCGTCCCAATTTGGAAAGCCGCCCGACTTGCCATCCGTCGGAGCCGCATTCGCGAGGTTGTGTGAGGTCATCGCGAAGCTTCGCTCACCCACCGGTTGTCCGTGGGATCGACAACAAACCCTGGAGACGATCAAACCGTTCACGCTCGAAGAGACCTACGAACTGCTCGAAGCGATCGACTCGAAGGAGGACACAGCGATCGTCGAAGAGCTGGGCGACGTGCTGTTACAAGTCGTGTTGGACGCTCAAATCGGTCGCGATGAGCAGCGGTTCGGAATTGAGCAAGTTCTCGACGTCATCACATGCAAGATGATCGAGCGACACCCGCACGTCTTCGACACCGCAAAAGCTCACACGGCCGAAGAAGTTTTGACCAACTGGGACCGTGCGAAGCAACACGAAAAACAACGGGATTCGATCTTCGACGGACTGCCCGCCGCGCTGCCGGCTTTGGCTCGCTGTGCCCGAATCTCCGATAAGGCGGCACGAGTCGGCTATGACTTCCCGCATCGTGCGATGCTTTTCGACAAGCTCCGCGAGGAAATCGATGAACTCGCCTACGAACTGTTCGCCGACGGCCAGATCCCGCAGATTCCTGCGTCCGTCGAGATGGCTCCCGTCCCTGATGAGCCGATCGCGGACCCGGCGCAGCGCGACCGAATTGAATCGGAGTTCGGCGATGTGCTGTTCGTTGTGGCCAACTTGGCTCGTCGTTGGAAGATCAACCCCGAAGAAGCCCTCCGCCTCAGCAACGCCAAATTCGAACGCCGCGTCCGATTCATCGAAGAGGGCCTGAAGGCTCAAGGCCGCAGCATCCGCGATGCGACTCTTCAGGAGATGGAGGAGCTGTATCAAGCGGGCAAGAGCCAGGAACCGAAGGCCGATTCCCGGCCGTGAGAAGCCGCCGATCCGCCGCCTAAGAATTCCTTCCAAACGTGTTCTCCAGACGCTTGCTGGACTCGAAAGCCACCACTACCCTCCCCGCCTTTCTGTCGGTCCCTGGAGGCGGTGTTTCCATGCCACGCCAGGATTCCGAGCCTCCGATGGCTGTTGCGGCATTTTGGGTGTCGCGAATTTCGAGCATCTCATTGGAGATGGTCTTGCCGGTGGGCTTGGGGTATTGGCTGGATCGCCGATGGGGAACGGAACCTTGGTTGGTGTCAGTTGGTGCCTGTTTGGGAATGCTTGTGGCGATGATCAGCCTTGTGGGGCTGTCGCGGCAGGCGAACTCAAAAACAGGGTCGTCGTCAAAGACGAGTTCGTCATCGGCTGAGAGTCACGAACAACAATCGGTTCGGCACTCGAATCCACAACAAGACTCGGATCAACAATCGTGACAGCAGGCGGTGCATGGCGATTGGCGGCTCGACGCAGTGGTTGGCTCACGGCCAGCACGGCGCTCGTGTGGCTAGTGCTTGCTGGTCCGGCTCATTGGTTGTCGGGAGTGACAGGTCTCGAAGGGTTGTCGATCGCCGCGCTGCTGAGTCTCGCGCCGGGTTGGTTGGTGTTCTGGGGAGTGGCCGCAGCTTCCGGGGTGCCGGGTCAAAGTGGTCAGTCGATGGCGGTTCTGGCCGCAACGGGCGTGCGGTTAATTTTTGTGCTGTTCGGCGTGTTGTTGATGAAGTCCATGCGGCCCGATTTGGGGCTGCGTGAGTTCCACAGTTGGGTGATCGTGTTTTATTCCGTGTCGTTGATGGTTGAGACGCTGCTGCTGGTCAAAACTCTTCCCAAGTTCGCCTCGGACGACTCGGAGAAGCAGTCGGCGGCGAAATCGGATTTGGTTTCGGCGAGCTAACAACAGGGTGGGGAATGGCTGGTCACGAAGACACCTTTCATCACGTTCGCGATTTTCCGCACTTCGAACTTCCCTTTGGGATCAAGATCGAATTGCCGGAGGTTTCGTTCTTGCCCTCGCCATCCAAGCTGATCGCGTGGATGACCGACCCGAATTTTCATGGCTCGGTGATGGGATTGCAGTTGACCAAATTCATGGTCCTGCAAATCGTCGCCGGCCTTCTGACCTACTGGATTTTCACCGGCATGGTGCGGCGAGTCCGTACCGGCCAAGCGGTTTCTGGGCGCTGGTGGAACTTTTGGGAAATGCTGGCTCTGTTCATTCGGGACGAGGTTGTCCGCAAGACAATCGGCACAGGTCATCATGGCCACGGCGACCATGGGCACGAGGACCACGGACACGCGGGGCATGGCCATGATCACGCCCATGCGGCTGTCGAATCAGGCCACCCGGCCGACAAGTATCTGCCGTTCGTTTGGAGCTGTTTTTTCTATGTGCTGTGGTGCAATCTGCTCGGTGCCTTTCCATCGGTAGGGTCGGCGACTGGCGAGATCAATGTCACGGGAGCGCTGGCGATCACAGCGTTCGGTGCCACGGTTTATTACGGATCGCAGGAGTTGGGATTTGCTGGCTTCTGGAAAGCGATTGCTCCCAGTATGGATGTGCCGGGACTTTTGAAAGCCCCGTTGTTCATTCTGATTTGGGTGATTGAGTTCGTGGGGCTGTTCATCAAGCATGGCGTGTTGGCGATTCGTCTGTTCGCGAACATCATGGCTGGTCACACGGTGGTGGCCGCGATTCTGGGTTTCATCGCGATGGATGGCGTCTGGAACACGGGGCTGTATTACGTCGTCACTCCCGCCAGCATCTTTGGCCAAGTGGCGATCGGCATGATGGAGCTTGGTGTGGCGTTCTTGCAGGCGTACATCTTTTCGTTCTTGGCGACTCTGTTTATTGGGACGGCAGTGCATCCGCACTAACCCGTTGCCACGCTCGCCAAGAGCGTGGGGAATTCGGAAATGACCCACGCTCTTGGTGAGCGTGGCGACAAGCGAAATCGGTTCATTGGCAAACGGGGTTCGCCCCGGCAACTCGTTTCAGAGGAGAAAACAAGTGAAGCAGAGCATTCAGATTCTTGCGTTGGCGATTGCGGCCATGGTGGCCATGACGAGTCCCGCTGCGGCGGCCGAGTCAGCCTTGATCGGTGGCGGTGCGATCGGTGCCGCGTTGACGATCATTGGTGCCGGCTATGGCATCGGCCGAATCGGTTCAGCGGCAGTCGAGAGCATGGCTCGTCAGCCGGAAGCGGCTGGCAACATCCAGACGGCGATGATCATCGCGGCGGCCCTCATCGAAGGCGTCACGTTGTTCGCGCTCATCGTCTGCATCGGCGGCAACGGTGCTCCGTTCCCGGCTCACTAATCCAGCGGATGTCGCTGCGGCCACGAGGCTCCGGTTGGTGTTTGGTCCCTTTGACACAAACTCCTGTGTTCGTCACCCGAAAAAGGTGAGAGTATGTTTCGGCTTTTCAAATCCAGTGTGCTCAGCCTCTTGGTGATGGCGACGTGGGCATCGCTCGCGCCGTCCGTTTTTGCGGTGGAAGGTGCGGAGGAAACCGCTCCGGCCGCGGCGAAAGCTGATCCGGTGAAGCCTGCGGAAACGCATGACACAAGCGTGCCGCTCAACGCTAAGCCGGACTTGGCGCTGTGGTCGTTCATCACGTTTCTGGTCTTCCTGGCCGTGCTGCGGAAGTTCGCATGGACTCCGCTCATCAGCGGCTTGGATCAACGAGAAGCCAAGATGAAGCAGGCGCTCGCAGATGCTGAGACGGCTCGTATCAAAGCAGAAGCGATGCTCGCCGAACACGCGAAGAAGCTTGAAAAGGTGCAGGACGAGGTCAAGGGGATCTTGGCCGAAGCTCGGCGGGACGCGGAGCACACGAAGCAGGACATCGTCGCAACGGCGAACAAGGAAGCCGAAGCGACTCGCAAGCGAGCGGTCGAGGACATCGAGCACGCTCGCGACTTGGCGATGAAGGAATTGTTCGATTTCGTTTCGTCCAACGTGATCGGTGCCACCGAACACGTCCTCGGCCGAGCGTTGTCGGACGGCGACCAGAACCGCCTTGTGCAGGAAGCACTGAATCAAATGGGATCGAAGACCTAACTTTGGAGTGCGGTGGCCTTAGCCACCGCTTTTCAAAATGCGAGGTTATGCAATGGCCATGCGATGTGTCTGAGAAATCCCAAAGTGCGTTGAAATTCGGAGCGTTTTGAAAAGCGACGACTTGGGTCGTCGCACTCCAAAGGTGAGACGATGTCCGAGCCGCTGAAAACCAAAATCGCGAGCGTGATGGAAGATCCGAGTGCGATGCAGATCGCACGGGTTTATGCCAAATCGTTTCTTGAGGCGGCGAAGAGCACGGTCGGCGTTGAGGCGGCTCTGGAAGAGGGGCAGTCGTTCGTCGATGACGTGTTGGCGAAGAATGCGGACTTCGAGCGGTTGTTGGTTTCGCCGACGATCAATCGTGGGGACAAGCTCAAGCTGATTGAGCGGGTTGTCGCGGGACGTGGCTCGGAGTTCATCACGAGTTTTTTGAAAGTGTTGGCTCGGCACGATCGGCTTGATCTGTTGCCGAACATTTTGCGGGCGGCGCGGATTCAAAGTGAGCGGTCGAGTGGTCGCAAGCGAGTCTCGGTCAAGACGGCGAAGCCGCTGTCGGACGAATCTCGGAAGGCGATCGGCGACAAGCTGCGAGCGGCGTTTGCGTTTGAACCGATTCTTGAAGCGGAGACTGACCCGTCGCTGATCGGCGGCATGGTTATCCGCGTGGACGATACCGTTTATGACAGTTCGCTGCGGACTCGGCTGAAACAGCTCAGAGCCCGCTTGCGCGAGAGGAGCCTCCATGAAATTCAAACCGGACGAAATCGCTTCAGTCATCCAGAAG
>SYJG01000057.1 GCA_005798445.1 Planctomyces sp. | reverse complement strand
GTCAAAACTGAGGGATTCACTCGGAGGGCTGACGCCCTGCCGCTCGCCAAAAACATCTCATTCGAGGCCGCGTGGGGTATCAGTGTCGCTAATTCCATTGGATGGAGGGCTGCATCATGCCGCCGCACACCAGGGAAACCTCGATCGACACTGCTGCTGATTTGCTCGATCCCGTTCCAACGCCGGAGCGATTGCGGCGGCTGAGCGTGGGAAGACAGCGTCTATGAGAATCAGCGGTCGTGCAATGAAAAAACCCGCCGTCACAACTCGGATCGAGTTGCGAAGGCGGGCATTGGGGCAGCAACGGGCCGGCTTTAGTCGTTCGCCAGAATCTTCACGTTGCCGTAGAGGGAGCTGCCGAGCTTGGCACCGACGGCGTTGCTCAGGCTGAGGTAGAACGACTCGTCGGCCTCTTTGAAGACGTCGTCGATCAGTTGGATTTGGATCGTCTTCACCGACTCGCCGTCGGCGAAGGTGACGGTCGGCGAGGCTGGCTTCACGAAGTCCAGGCCGGCGGTCGCGCTGCCGCTGTTGATGTTGAGATCGACGGTTGCCGTCCCGGCGGTACTCCCTTTGCGGACGAGCGTGATGGTGATGTAGCCGGCGCTCTCGTTGACGGAGTAATTGCTCGTACCGAACTCGATCGCGCTGTCGTCTTCGACGATCGTCACGACCGCTTTGGCAACGGCTCCGAGAGTGGCACCGCCGGTTGGGGTGCGGAGTTCGACGGTGAAGAACTCGTTCTTCTCGACGCGCGTGTCGTTCGTGATCGGGATGCTGATGACTTTCGATGTCTCGCCCGGAGCGAACGTGACGGTGCCGCTCTTTGACGAGTAGTCGCTGCCGGCGTAGGCGGTTTGATCGGTCGGTTTGCCGGCGGCTCCGTCGAGCGTGCGGTATTGGACCGTCGTCGTGCCGGCACTGCCGCCGACTCGATGGATCGTGACGTTCAACATGCCGCCGTTTTCGGCGACGGAGAACGCCGCGGCCGATAGTCCGAACTGACCGCTGCCCGCGTCATTGTCTCGAATCGTCACGAAGGTCTTCGGTGTCGATCCGACCGTCGCGTCGTTCGTCGGGCTGTGGAGTTGGACCGAGAAGACTTCGTCGATCTCGATGGCGGTATTATCGACGATCGGGATGCTGATGGTCTTCGACAACTCGCCGGGTGCGAATGTCAGCAGGGTTGGAACGCCGCTGTAGTCCGACGGTGCCCAAGCCGAGCCCGTGGTCGAACCGTTGCCGGCTCCGGTGTCGTACAGGCTGACGCTGGCCTCAACGTTGCCGCCGTTGAGTCGATTGACGGTCACGTTCACAAACGGCGTCCCTTCGACGACCGAGTAGGCGGCGTTGGAGAATACGAACGTGCCAGGAAGCTTAACGTCCTCGCTTTCGATGCGGACTTTGATTTCCGCTGGAGTCCCGACTTTAGGTGGTTCGGAACCGGCTATAGCCGGAACTCCAACTCCTGCGGTCGGATTGCTGAGCTTCAGCAGGAACGCTTCGCCCCCTTCGTACCAGTCGTCGTTGATCAGCGGGACGGTGATCGTCTTCGACATCTCGCCGTCGGCGAAAATCAGCGTGCCGTTGGTGGCCAGATAGTCGGCTCCGGCGGTCGCGGAAGTGTCGCGGTCGGTCGGGTAGAGCAGATCGGTGTGCTTCTTGATCCACGTTGCTTGCTTCGGTGGGGTGAAGAGGTCCGTCGCGAAGTTTAGGCTCACCTCGCCGCTGCTGCCTCCGACGCGATGCACGGTGACGGTCGCGGTTCCGTCGGTCTCGTTGAACGTGACGCTCTTCGAGTCGAACTGGAACGTGCCCGGTCGCCACGCGTCGTCGCTGACGATGTGCAGCGTTGCGGTGTCGTGCCCCACGATGCTCAGCTCAACCGTCTCGGTCCCTTCGATCAGTGCGTCGTCGTTGACGAAGACGCGGATCGTCTTGCGAGTCTCACCCGGTTGGAATGTGACTGACTCGTTGACCGGCGTGTAATCGCTGCTGCTGGCGGTTCCATTGGTGGATGTGACATCGACGGTCAGCGTGCCTTCAGTGTCGCCCGTGCGAGTGATCGCGACTTCGGACATGCCGATGAACTCGTAGCCGATGACGTTCGACCACTCGAATTCCACAGCGGGAAGGAACGTGCCGGCTTCGTAGGCTCCGATGTCGATACCGGCTCCCGTCGGGCGAGCGTGTCCGAAGATATCGGTTGCCGGCGCACCCGTCGGATCGCCCACGTCGATCGCCGCGCTGCTGGACTTGAGGTGGTAATCGTTCGCGGCTGGGTTCACGAACAGGCTGTCGAGCACACCTGATGGATCCGCGAAATTGATGACGATCGAGTTCGCATCAAGTCCACCGGAGAACGCCTGCCACTGCGCAAACGAGCCGTTGGAGCCGTCCATCTGGAACAGGTCTTGGACGATGTTGTTGTCGGATAACGCTGGCAGGCTGTTGGATTCGACAGTCATCGAGCCGCGGTTCGGGTTCTTGTTGAGCAGGATGTTGTTCGTGACCACGTTGCCGCTGCTGCCATCGGTCATCAGCAACGCCCAGCGAGCGTCCTCGGCCATCACGACCGTGTTGTTCGTGACGAGATTATTTGTCGAAGAATCGGCCGCCGAACCAACGTACAGAACGATGCCGGTCGCGTGGTTGTTGTAGAGCAGGTTGTTCTGAACCACGCTGTCTTGGAAGCCGTCGAAGTTGAGAGCCGCTCCGCCACCGTGACCGTTCTCGAAGATCACGTTTCCTTCAACCAAGTTGTTGGAATGCACTCCATCGCCGGGCAAGGAGCGGTCGGCGTTGAACTGGATGCCGCAGGCGTTGTTGCCCCAGACGACGTTGTTCCGCACGATTGCGCCGTCGGCCGAGTTGCTGATGTAGATCCCGTGCTCGCCTTGCGACTGAGACGCGACATTGTTCTCGACGATGATGTTTTCTGACCATCCGGTGAGCACGCCCCACATCGAGTTGTGATCGGAGTGGTTGCCTCGCAGGATGACTCCATCGTTGTTGACCGAGCGAATGCCGGCTCGCGGCATGTCGTGGACGTAGAAGCCTTCGATGGTGACGAAGTCGGCCCCTTCGAGATTGATGCCGTCCTGCTGGCCGGGAAACGCCTCATCGATCTCGACGCCGGGAAGCGCGTGGAACGTGATCCGCGCATCAGGCTTGCCGTCGGTCGTCAGATTGAAGCCCCAGTATTTGCCGGGCTTCACGATGACGTAGTCGCCAGGGCCAACATTGTCCGCCGCGTGTTGCAGCGAGTGCCACGGATTCGCCTCGCTGCCGTCGCCATTCGCGTCGTTGCCGTCGCCGCTGACGAACTTCGTTGCGTAGTGCAGTGTGATCGGCGTGTCTTCGTCGTCGATCGTCATTGACGCGGTCGATTGATGGCCGAGCCGCACCGCTGGATTTCCGCCTTCCGCTGGAGTTCCGCCTTCAGGCGGTTGTGCGCCGGCTAAAGCCGGAACTCCAACGGTCGGGTTGCTGAGCGTGAACAGGAAGTGCTCGTCCCCTTCGCTGACATCATCGCCGAGCAATTGCACGGCAACGATCTTCTCGGTCTCGCCCGGAGCGAACACCAGCGTGCCGGTGACAGCGTTGAAATCGAGGCCACTCTTCGCCGAGCCATCCATTGTTGCAAACTGCACGGTGATAGTTTCGCTTGATGTGCCGTTGCGCATGACCTTCACATTGATCGTGTTCGCTTCATAGTCGTGGTAGCTGCGCTGAGCGATCTCTAGCGAAGGTGCTCCGAACGGCGCGGGGGGCAGCGAGAGATTCGCTCCGGCGGCGAATTCGTCGGCACCGAGATCGGCCGAGCCATCCGCTCGCGAGTTTCCATCAAAATCGTTCGTCAATCCGGCCAGCGCGATCGCTTTGCCGATGGCCGGGCTGGCCGCCGTCAGATGCCAGTTCGCGTCGAGCTGCGGATCGGCGATGAAGCTGTGCGTGTCGTAGCCGTAGTTCGTTTGCCACTGCGACAGCGTTTGCTCGGGCGTGCCGTCGCCGGTCAGGTTGCGGTCGATGAACAGAACTCCGCGAGTGCTCGTCCCGTAGTACTGGTTGTAGTCGAGCGTGAGCGGGCCGGTGATCGAGCCTTCGCGGATATCGACCATCCGCGTGAGGTTCTCCGGGTTCGTGACGATGATGTTGTTGAGCACGCTCGGATTAACCGACGCGATGTGCTCGTAGGACGGAGCCGTGTTCGAGACCCACATTTCGTAACCGCCGAACTGAATCGGGGCCTGAGCATCATCCGCCGCGTTGACCAGCGTGTTGTTGTAAACCTGAGCGTTGAGCGCTCCGTAGATGCCGATCCCCGCCTGTCCCGCATCGACCACGATGTTGTTGCGGACGATCGTGTCGATGCTGGCGAAGTGACCGGGGTTGGCGTCCGGTTCGATCCATTCCAGTTCCGTGTAGAAGCCATTGACGATGCCCGCTCCGCCAGTGTTTTCGATGAAGTTCTGCTCGATCAGCGAATCTTCGGTGCCGCCGGACGTGAGGATGCCAATGCCGGGCACGTCGTGAATGTAGTTGCCGCGAGCGATCATCCGGTCGCCGTTATTGTTGTCGATGCCGTCGGCGCTGGACTTGGAGCGGCGGCCGGTGTTGTAGATTTCGCTGTTGAGAATCGAGATGTCGTTCGCCGCCGGAGTGATCTTGATGCCGTCCACGCCCGTGTCGTGAACCTTCACGCCGTCGAGCGTCACGCCGCTGGCTCCCATGTGGGTCGAACCGGCGTCGAACGACGGGTAATCCCACCAGTCCCAGAACATGACGCCGTAGTAGTAGCCGCCGGCGATTTCGAGATTCTCCAGCCGGCCCCCTTCGACATCGTAGCTGTAGCGGATGACCGAGTTCTGATGCCCGTCAGTGAACCGCGTCAGGGGCGATTCGATGACCGCCCACTCGCCCGGCATCGACCGCATCGTCAAGTTGTCGATGTCGATCTGGAATCCGCCTTCGTACACGCCGTTCCGCAGCGTGATCGTGTCGCCGGCCTCGGCCGCATCGAGTGCTCGGCGAACGGTCTGGAACGGATCGCCGATCGCACCGGTTCCCCAATCGTCGCCGGAGTTCGCGACGAAATACTCGGCCGACAGCAGCCGCCGATCTTCGAGCGTCTCCGACCGGGCGACTCGCGTCCCGCGCGTCTTGCGACGCGAGTGCCCGAGACCAGAAACTCCCGAAAGTCCTAGCCAATCTGTCAGTTTCGTCGCCAGCAGCATGATGCGTCCCCTCATTCAGTTCGTGATGTTGAGCAGCCACTCGGCCGCCTTCAGCACCCTGGTCGGAACGGAGGACGCATCGTGACCGCAAAACTCCAGGAGCAACGGTTTGCCGCAAGCCCCCCGGACTTTAGTTCGTCGCGAAGTTCGTCAGATGGAGTGTGTCATCTAGGACCAGGCCGATGCCAGGGGCATAGAACTTGATGCTCTCCGCACCCGGTTCCAGCGGCGTCGTTTCGCGGAATTGCACGCAATTCGTGAAGGTTCCGAAGGGGGTCACGACGGTGGCCGTGGTACTGAGAATCTCGACGGTGTCGAGCGCCACTCCGGGGGCTCGCTCTTGCAGGAAGACCAATCCGACTCGGGGAACCGCGGGAACCAGCAGTCCGAAACCGGCACCGCGCACGCCGTCGCGCCATTCGCCGGGATGGCCGGTGATCTCACCGTCCTCGTAATCGTCCACATCTTCGCCGAAGTAATAGACGTTGCCGGTGCCGCGATCGACGGCCACAAAGTTGCGAGAGACTTCGACCAGGTTGCCATCGACGAGGTGGCGCTCTTCGACGATCCGCGTTTCGACACCGTTGATCATCTTCACCGCGTCGAGCACGCTGACGATCAGTTGCTCGTTCTCTCCGGCATCGTTGACGCCTTCGAACGTGGCGACGGCACCGATCGTCAGAATGAAGAACGGGGTCTCCGCCTCGGTCGTGAATTGGCGATACCGTTCCGCACCAGCCGACGCGGACTCGGGCGGTCGAACGATATCGGACTGGATCGTTCCGTCGGCGACGAGCGTCAATTCGCGATGTACACCGCGGACCTTCAGGTCCACTTCAAAGAGCCTCTCGGTTTCCGTGGTGATGAACTGGGCGCTCTCGATGATGCCTCGTCGATACCGCTGCCTCAGCGCATCGGTGACGGTCGTGGGGAGCGAGACCACGTCCACGTCGATCGCGGTCTCGAGCACGTCGCCGGAATCGGACAATTTGACCGACTGCGTCTGCCCGTCCGCCTCAAATTCGGCGTCGTAGAACGACTCGCCGTTCTCGAATTCGTTCGTCAGGCGCGTGAGCGTTCCGTCGCCGAGCACGGCGGCGACGGCATCTTGGATCGCTGTCGGTGCTTCACCCAGCGTCAATTCGATTTCATCGCTACCGGTCCCCGCGTCATGGATTTCGGCGGTCACGTCGTCGTTCGCGTGGAACAGATCGTCCCCTGCGCCTCCGCTAATCGAGTCCTCGCCATGATGTCCGATCAACGTGTCGTCACCGGCGTCTCCGGAGACCGTATCATCGCCGTTGCCGCCGTTGGCATCGTCGCTGCCGACGCCGCCGAGAATGAAATCGTCGCCGGCCTGGCCTCGCAGTAAGTCGTTGCCGGTGCCTCCGTCGAGGCGATCGGACTCCGCGCCGCCGATCAACGTGTCGTTGCCGTTTCCACCCAGCAGCGTCGTGGGAATCTCGATGGGTCCATTGCCCTGATCGAGTTCAATCAGGTCGTGGCCGCCGCGGCCGTTGACGACGATCGCAGTCACGTCCGCCAACTCGAAGGACCGTACTCGACCGTTCTGCGACACGAGCAATCGGTCGGCGTCGGGCGCGTTGAGGGACAGCAGGATTTGGTCCTTGCCGCTGCCGCCGGTGATCGACAGCACGCCCTCGCGAAGGCTGGCGGACAACAGGCTGCGGGGTTCGAGCGATTCCACGGCCACGCGCGGCAAGCGGGCCAGGGATTGGCGACGGTGTTTGCGAAATCGGCGAAAGAGCATGATGACCTCCGAGTGATCGAAACGGGTTGGTGTCCGCGGACGCGGCGTCCGTTGCAGCGATCAAACGGAGGTTTCGTCGGAAAGCGGGCGCGAAAAAAATCGCGGCGGCATGTGGCGAAAGGGGCCTGCCCACGGAATTGCTCAAAATTTCGCGCCCGCTCGAAGTGCTGGTTTCCGTTCAACGAGATGGGGAAAAGGGGACATTCCAAGCAGTGGCTGGGTATGATCCCCTCGCGGATCGAGCCGCGCGATCCCTTTGACGGGGCCGCAGGCATTTCGCTGAATGGCACTCACTTTGAACGGAATGGGGCTAGCCACCGGTGATTCGGGATCGACGATTTTCGGTGTTTGACCGGACGGCTAGCGCCGTGCCGCTCACAAAGTGCGTGCCATTGGGCGATTCGAGAGTTGCGAAGGAGGCGAGGATGATCACTGCCAGACGATTGGGTGCTCGCTCTGGGATGCGGCGACGAGGTGGCGAACTGTTGGAAGGCCGAGCTTTGTTAGCGGCCGAAGTGGCGGCGTTCGTGGATTCCGCGTCCTCCGGCAGCGATCCCGAATCCGTGCCGACGGACCTGCCGACCGAAGTCGCGCGGACGATTGAAACGCACTTCGTGGGAGCCACGATCGAGTCGGTCACTCTGGACCACGACGAGCCAGCGGCAATCGATGTCGCAGTCCAGTGGTCAGGAGTACGTTGGGAACTCAAGCTGACCCGCGACGGGGAATTCTTGGAAACGGCTCAGCCTCTGGACGTGGCCGAGTTGCCGCAGGCGATGCAGGACTGGCTCGCCCGCGAATACCCCGGTGTTGCGATTCAAAAGGTCGAACTGATCACCGCCGGGAACTCCCGAAGCTACGAAGTGGAATTCCTCACGGTGGCGCAACAGTCGCTCGAAGCCACTTGGCAACTCACCGCAGGTGGAGCCAGCAACGCGACGGCCGTTCCAACGATCGAAGTCGAAGAGCGAGCGACGTCGCCGCTCTCCGATGTCACACCGACGGAGACTCCTGCGGATTCGCCGGCGACAAACGACAAGCCCACCAAATCCAGGTCCGTCTCAGTGGCGGAGGGTTCCGAAGACTCTCGCCGCGCAGCGCTCGTACAAGACTCAAGCCGGCACGAGGAACGAGAACCTGCCGAAGCGGTGCCGCCTCGCGGTGTCGAGTCGATGCTTGTGGGCGTTGCCCGCCGCGCGGCTGCACGGGCCGTTGCTCCGACCGTGGCAACGGTGCTGCCCGTCGTGTCGCCAGCCGTGCAGGCGCTGACCGACGCGCTGCCGCTCGACGTCGCCGCGATCGAGCAAGCAATGCGACAATTGCTCGCTGACGTGGATTGGCTGACGCAGGACTCCTCCGTCGGAGGCAGCATCGTGCGCTGGGCTCCCACCGGCGTGACAGTGCTGGCGATCCTGTGCCTGACGGAGCGGCTGCTCGTGGACCGTCGCGCGCAACACAATCCCGTGTTGACCAAGAGTCGCCGTTCAAGCTGGTCCTGGGTACTGAACCTGACCGAATCAACAAACGAATCCACTCCGAAATCCAAAAACCGATGAAATCCCTGAGCGAACTTTGGGACCGACTCGGCCGCGGCAACGACGTGGTGGCCGAGGAGGCGTATCGAGCCTACGAGCCGTACTTGCGGCGCGTAGTCCGGAGGCTGTTGCCGAATCGTCTGCGGCCGAAGTTCGATTCGCTGGATGTCGTGCAATCGGTTTGGGGTGACGTTCTGACTCGCTTTCGTCGCGGCGACATGCAGTTCCAGTCGTCGGCTCAGTTGCGCGCCTTCCTGGTTCGAGCCACGCACAATCGGTTCATTGATCACGTGCGGCAAACGCGTGCGGCGTCGCAGAACGAGCGATCCTTGTCGGTCGCCATGCCCGATGAGTCGCCGGCCTCGCAGCAACCGCGGGCCAGTCAATTGGCTCAAGCCCAGGAACTCTGGACGCGGTTGCTCGCGGCCTGCCCCGCACAACATCACGCGATTCTGCGTCTGCGCCGCGACGGCTTTTCGCTGGAGGAAATCGCGCGCCGAGTCGGGCTGCACGAAGGCAGCGTGCGGCGCATCCTCAGGGACTTGGCCGTGAAATTCGCCGGCGAGTCCGCGAGCTTGCGACCACGCTCGGCGGCAGTGTGCCAGGAGGTCGTTCCATGACCTCCGCGGAACTGGAACCTCTGGGACAGCGGGCCGCTCGTGAGCTGCGGGAGCGCTGGCGTCGCGGTGAACCAGTCCGCGCCGAAGCGGTGCTTGAACGATATCCAGAACTCCGCGATCAGCCCGACAAGGCGCTCGACGTCATTTACGAAGAGTATTTGCAGCGCACCGCCGACGGCGATCCGCATGCGGAGGAAGACCTGCTGCGCCGGTTTGCGCCCTGGGAGCAGGCGTTGCGAATGCTCCTGGAATGCGATCGCTTGCTCCGTCCCGTCGATTCGAGATCGGATTACCCAGCCGTTGGCGATCGGTTGGGGGAATTCTCATTGCTGAGCGAATTGGGGCAGGGAGCCTACGGCCGAGTCTTCGTTGCGTCGCAATCCGGATTGGCGGATCGCCTGGTCGTCCTCAAGCTCACTCCATTGGAAGGGGTCGAGCACTTGTCGCTGGCTCGCTTGCAGCACACCAACATCGTGCCGGTGTATTCGGTCGTGGATGACGCGGAACACCGATTGCGAATGTTGGTCATGCCGTACTTCGGACGCACGACACTGGCGACGCTGTTGAATTGGCTGGCCGACATCCCGCTGGCGGCTCGGCGGGGAGAGCATCTGGTTGCGGCGCTCGACGCGGCGCACGATCCGCAGTTGCCCGTGCCGGCGACCGCGCCGATTCGCCAGATGCTCGCCCATGTCTCGTACACTCAGGCCGTGTGTTGGATCGGCGCGTGTCTGGCCGACGGATTGCAATATGCTCACGATCGCGGCTTGATTCATCTGGACGTGAAGCCTTCCAACGTGCTGCTGGCGACCGACGGCCAGCCCATGCTGCTGGATTTTCATTTGGCTCGCGCGGCGATTCCTTGCGAGCAGACCGTTGTGGGACGCCTGGGTGGCACTCTCGAATACATGGCCCCCGAACAGCGTGAGGCGATGCTCGCGCTGCAAGAGTCGCGGCCCATCGGCACGGCCGTGGACGCACGCGCCGATGTGTTCGCGTTGGGAGCACTGCTGTACGAACTGCTGGCCAGTGTGCCGCTGGGCGATCCACGGGTTCAACCGCTGAACCGCACGAATCCGCAAGTCAGTCGCGGCCTGTGCGACCTCGTGGCGAAGTGCCAGAGCCCGGCCCCCGCGCAGCGCTACGCCTCGGCGAGTCAGTTGGCGGAAGACTTGCGGCGACACCTCGCCGATCAGCCGCTCGCACATGTGGCGAATCGCAGCCTGGCTGAACGCTGGCACAAATGGCGACGCCGCCAACCGCACACGATCCGACTCGCGGGACTGTCCGGTGTCGTGGTAGCGGCGATCAGTATTGCGGCGGGCAGCGCGGCACTCCAATTTCGACATCGCACGGCCGAGGCCGAACAAGCCCTGCGCGAAGGCCGGCAAGCGTTGGAGCATGGCCGACCGCGCGACGCGCTGCAGTCGCTCGAGCGAGGTCTGAGACTGACGAGTTTCACTCCGTTGCGGCCAGAACTCGCCGACCAATTGCGTGCCCAGCGAGACGTTGCCCGCCGTTCGTGTCTGCGCGCGGAACTGCATGAGTTGGCCAACCGGACCCGAGTGTTGTGGAACCAGGACTTCGCTCCAGCCGGTCCACGCGAATCACTCGCATCGCTCGCTGACCTCTGCGGCTCGATCTGGAACCAGCGAGCACAATTCGCAGCCCAGCTCACGCCAGCCGAGGTTGCTCCCGCACGCGGCGAGGTTGCGGCCGATTTGCTGGACGTCGCGATCTTCTGGGCACGCTTGCAACGTCACCTGGCCACCGATGCGGAATCGGGGCGCGAGCTGGCGCTGCGCACGTTGTCCGAAGCCGAAGCACAGTTCGGTCGCAGCCCCGTGCTGGAATTCGACTGCGCATTTCATCGCCGGGAAGCGAGTACCAAGCAACTCGTTTCCGCGGTCTGTGACAACAACGAGCACGGCTCGACGTCTGCCTGGGAGCACTACGCGCTCGGCCGAGCACTCTTGCAATCCGGCGACTTCGCCGAGGCCGCCGTGCAACTCGATCAAGCGCGAATGTTGGAGCCAGCCGGACTCTGGCCCAACTTTTACTTTGGGCAGTGCGCGCATCGCCTGGGCCGCCACGACGAGGCGGTCAACGCCTTCAGCGTTTGTCTCGGAGCCAGCCCGCGTATGGCCGCCTGCTTCTACAACCGCGGCGTGTCATTGGCCGCGCTGGGTCGCGACTCGGAAGCCCAGCGCGACTTTCAGCGAGCGACAGAACTCGATCCTTCGCTCGTACCGCCGGCCCATCTGCCACAAGTCGTCAACGTGGGCACATCCAGCACCGTCGAGCCATCCGCGCCGCCGGCACCCAAATGACACCGTCGCGCAAAAGCCGCCAAGCCTCTGGGACACAGGAATCCACAGATCACTTCGATCCAGGCCAGCGTGTTGTGTCATTCGTCACTTCCGTCCCGTCAACATCGGTCACGGCCATCACAGGAACTCGCGGACGAACGGCATCAGGTCGAGGTCGATGAGTTCTTGCTCGACGGCGTCGCCGGTTGCGTCTTGCAGTGTTTGTCGGACCTCGGCCACGATCAGTTTGGCGAAGTGCTTGCGTGCTCGGCGGAGCTGCTGGCGGAAGGCGTCGGCTCGGACGGGGCGGCCGAGTTGTTCGCTCAGGCGGGCGGCGTGCTCGTCGGAACTCGCCTTCGGGTTGTTCGTGTGCTGTCGCAGCACCGAGTAGTACAGGTTGTCCGGCGTCTGTTGTTGATGCAGCTCCAGCGATTGCCAGACTCGTTCGAGCAGGCAGTCGTGCCACTCATGCGACCAAGCTCGATCGGCCTCCGAGTTCGGCTGGATGATCGAAGACAGCATCTCTTCGCTCAGCTCGGACGAGCGGCGTTTACGGAGATGGCTGATCGCGACGTACCGCACGGCCGACTTCAAGTAGTCGCGAAACCGGCCGCGCGAGACGTTCTCCGGGCAGAAGCCCTTGTCGAAGACCTGGACCAGAAAATCTTGAGCGACCTCTTCGGCGTCGTGCGGGTCGCGGACGATCGCGGCGACATATTTTTGAATCGCTCGCGCGTAACGCATCACAAACTGCACGGGGTTGTGAATCATCGGCCAGCAGGTCGAAATTTGTTCGAGCAACGATTTCGGCGTCGGGTCCATTGGCCTCGGGGTCGGGTCGTTCATCCGTCACTTCTCTTCCGTCGGGACGATGCCCCAGACCTGCAAATAACCCTGTGCCTTGGATTTTTCGCCGCCGCAAGTGGCGAGCAGTCGTCCGTCGCGAGACATCGCCAGGTCGGTCGCTCCCGCGCTGGTCGATTGCTGAGCCGTGCCGAGCAGCGTATCGCGGTTCACATCGTAGACGCGAATCAGGCCGCCCCATTCGCCGTTCACGAACGCCACGGAGTGCGGGGTCACGGCGAACGAACGAGCGCTACGTCCGTGACTCGATCGCAGCGGACGAATCTCCGAGTTCGGCGTTTTGAAATCCCATACGAACAGTCCTGCGTCGTAGCTGGCTCCGAAGATGAGTCGTTCCTGCTCCGGCACGAAGCCCACGCTCATCAACTCGTGAGCCTGCTCCTTCCGAACTTCACGCAGCGACCCGTCGTTGGCGTTCCAGACAGCGATCCTCTTTTCCCAACTGGTCGCCGCCAGCCAGCGACTGTCGGACGAAAACGCCACGCAATACACCTGCCGAGCGACGAACTCGGCACGATCGTCGGCTGTCGCCACTTGAAGGAGCCGCTTGCCGCCACGTTCAGTCAGCTCGAAGAGTTCGACCGACCCCGCAGTGCCGACCGCCAGCCGTTCGCCGTTCGGGCTGATCGCCAGCGATTGAAGTTCGTGAGACAGCTCGGCCAGCTTGATCGGCGGTCGTTCGGACTTGAGCGACCACAGCCAGAGCGTTCGATCGTCACCCCCCGCAGCCAACCAGTCCCGGCTGGCCGCGACGGCTTGCATCGGCTTTTCGCTCGACAACCATTCGCGAGCGAGCTTCGGATCGGCAAGGCTCCACTGTCGCACGCTACCGTCGCGAGACGCCGTGAACACCGACTTCGAATCGTGCGCGAACGCCACGCCACGCACCTCCGAACGGATCTCCGGAAAGTCGATCAACAGTTTCAGAGCTGTCGCACTCGCCGCGATCGGCTCTTGCGGAGTCGAGTCGGCGCGTGAATCGGACGACGGGTCGCCAGCATTGTGATTGCCGGGCTTTGAGTTACTCGACGGCGGCCAATTCCACAACGCCGCGCAGGCCACGAGCATGACCACGCTGACGATCGACAGTGCGATGACTCGCCGCTGCTCCGACGCCATTCGTTTCGGAGCAACGATCACGGACGTTCGAGTCGCGTCATCGAAAAGAGCGGTTCGCTCACCATTGAGTGCAGGCACGACCGTCGCAGGGGACGTCGTCGCGCTCACGGAGTTGGCGGACACACAGGCCACATTCACAGGCGACGTGGCCAACTCCTGCTGTGGGGCCGCCGCAAGTAACTCGGTCAACGCCGTGAGCATTTCTTTCGCCGAGCCGAATCGCTCGACGCGGCTCTTCGCCATCGACTTCATCACGATCGCCGAACATCCCGGCGGCAAATCGGCTTGCCGATCACGCGGGTCGGGAGTCGGCTTCGAGCAGTGCGCGAACATCACCTGCAACGGACTCGCGTCCTCGAAGGGAGCCTGTCCTGTCAGCAGCGTGAAGTACGTTGCGCCAAGCGAATACAAATCGCTGCGTGCATCGATCGGCTCACCCCGGCACTGTTCGGGACTCATGTACTGCGGCGTGCCGAGAATCGTTCCCGATTGCGTGAGCGGGTTCTTCGCGTGCTCCGAATCCTCCGCCGCCTTGGCCAACCCAAAGTCCGCCAGCTTCACCAGCCCATCGTGCGTCCGCATGATGTTCGAGGGCTTGATGTCCCGATGCACCAGCCCTGCCTCGTGAGCCGCCGCCAACCCACGACACGCCTCGGCGATCAACCGCGTCGCCTCGGACCATGACAGCGGTCCTTGAGCCAGCAGTTCCGACGCCGTGCAGCCGTTGACCAACTCCATCACGAGATAGCAGTCACCGCGCTGCTGATCGACATCGTAAACCGCGACGACGTTCGGATGATTCAGCCGCGCCGCCGCGCGAGCCTCACGCAAAAAACGCTTCACCGTAGCCTCGTCCGAAGCCATCTCCTTCGGCAGCAGCTTCAGCGCGACGTCTCGTTTTAACCGCGTGTCCGTCGCCAAATAGACAATCCCCATCCCGCCTTGTCCCAGCCGGGATTTCAATTGGTACTTGCCCAACTTGCTATCCGCATCGCTCGCCATGTGGGTGGTATAGCTGACCTCATGCGGAAGATGAATGACTTTGCGGGCATAGCTGGAGTCCCGACTTTAGCCGGTTGTGCCACCGCCTAAAGGCGGAACTCCAACGAAGCCCTCTCTTGCGACCTTCGTCGGCACACAAGACGATGCCGTCCGCGTTTTGTTGTTGGACTTTGCCTGCCAAGACGTGCCAACGGCCGAAAATCACGAACCGAGGACCCAACTCGATGGACACCGCTGCGGATTTGCTCGATCCCGTTCCGACACCCGCTTCGCCGGCGGAACGATTGCGGCATCTGAGCGTGGCGGAGTGGGAGCGGTTTCAGCGCGACGGATTTTTGGTGTTTCGGCAGCTCATTCCGGCGGTGGTGCATGAGCAGATGCTGGCCGTGACGCTGGACGGCGTCGAACGGGAGATCGGGCCGATCGAATACGAAGCCGAGCTGCACTATCCCGGCGCGCCAGCCTCGCTGGCAGCCGAGGGAGGCCACACGATTCGGCGGCTCAAGCAGGCGCACTCGCGGCATTCCGTCTTCACGCAATGGCTGAGCGACCGAGAATTGACTGACCGCCTCGCCGATCTTTTGCTGGGTGCCGACGACGGGAGGGCGAGGCTCCCGCCGAGCCGCGAATTGGAAACGGGCGTCGATGGCGGCAGCGGCTCGGCGGGAGCCTCGCC
>SYJG01000056.1 GCA_005798445.1 Planctomyces sp. | reverse complement strand
CCGTTGCTCTCCACCCCGTCTCACGACGACGCAGTTACGTTCGGATACAAAGTTCAAACCAACTTCGACGAGGACTTACACCTCACTGATTCAATCCACTTGCAAACGCACTAGCCATCACGCTCCGCGTGATGAGCCGAACGCTTCATCGACCCCTCTTGTTGCGCACACAATTCTCAAGAGCCAATCGGCGTTTCCTGCACGCTCGGCTCGTCACGCGGAGCGTGACGGCTACGTTTCGCCGCACATCCGCAACAACGCCTCCGGCATCCGTTGCAGCTTGCCAGCCCGATCCACGCAGGCCAACGTGCTATGCCCAGTACAGAGCAGCGTGTGATCGCGGCAAAGTTCATACTCGTGCTCGAGCTTCGCCTCAGTCGCGTTGGTGATCGTCGTCCGCAGCGTCAGCAAATCGTCGTACCGAGCCGGCGCGCGATACCGGCAATCGAGCTTCGCGACGACGAGGAACAAGCCTCCCTCTTCCATCGCTCGATAGTCGCCCCCTTGAGCGCGAAACAACTCCGTCCGTCCGACCTCGAAGTAGCTGAAATAATTCGCGTGATGCAGAAACCCCATCGCGTCGGTTTCGGAGTATCGCACCCGAATTTGAATTTCGTGCTGTCGCATCCAACGGTCTCAGCCTGGAGTTTTTCCGTGGCTGGCCTTTCAGTAGTGGTAACGACAGGCCAGCAGTCGAATTTTGTCGTCGAAGACTTGATAGACCAAGCGATGTTCATTGTCGATGCGCTTCGACCAGCAACCCGCCAGTTCTTGTTTGAGCGGTTCTGGCTTGCCGATACCACCGAAAGGATCTCGCTGCGTTTCTTGGATCAGGCGAAGAATCCGCAGGGCTTTCTTGCGATCTTGCTGGACCCACCACGCCAAGTCTTCCAGCGCAGCGGCGTCAAATTCCAAGTTTCTCACGGGCTTCCTCAATCGAGATGCCTTCGGAGCGTTCCTTGGCATCCAACAGTCGCCGTTTCATCGCGTCGCTTTGGAGCAGATAGGCCGTCTCGCGAGCCGATTCAATTTCGTGCCAGAGATCAATCGGCACGATCACCGCGACTGGCTCGCCTTCTCGATTGGAGACATATTGAAGATCAGTTTGAGTTGACATCGATTCCTCGCTTTCGTCGGCGTAATTATGCCACTAAATTCCGTCGCCGTCATGAGCAATTCGTCCATCCGCTGTTGGTCATCCTCGGCGAGCTCTCGTTGGGATCGACCAACGTCTGAGCCGCAACGTCCACTACGATGCCTTTTGCATCAACCATTGGCAGAGTCCGGAATCGACAACCAGAGTTGCGACTTCTTCGAGACCAAGAAAATTCACGCCTTCGGACTTGGCGTATTCGCGCAGTTCAGGCGGCGAAGAGTGAACCACAAAGAACATCTCTCGGAACTGATCCATCTCCCGAAATCTGGCGATGTACTCTTTGAGGTCGTCCATCCTCGCCTCCGATTTGACTTGGACGAAAGCCCTCCATCCCGTCACCGGCATTAGGAGTTCAAGGTCAATCGACTTCTCAGTTTTTCCCAGCGGCGACAGACGCTGCCAGCCAGCTCTTGAGAAGATCAAGTCCACGAGCAATTCAAAATCTTTCCAGTTAAGACGTTGAACCAGCGGCATAACCGCTGTTCTCAGTGCTTCGGACGCGATGGCAGCCTGCTGAACGTCTTCGAGAACATCGCCGTTGATCCGCGACACGAGATAATCTCGCTCGTGAACTTTGCAGATCGTGCCACGGAAGCCTTGAACGCGGGTGAGCCGCCCACTGAGGCTATCGGTCAACAAGATGCGACCGGCGGCATCCTGACAACTCCAACCTTTGGGGACTTTGCGTATCCGTGAGCTTTGCGGTGCGACCTCGATGACTTCGGTGTCGGCAAAGCACCAATAGAGTTTTCGCTTGTAGAACGTAATCCAAAGCGTATCGTCGCCAAGCGTATAAAAAGCTTTGGTCTGATTGATGATCTTCGTCGCTTCTCTCGGATCGCGTTCCTTCCAATATGCCTCAACCGTTTGCCAGTCTCCGGCAACGCAGGCACGATGATGCGGACTATCAAATCCGAATCGGATTGATGGTGACGATCCTTCGATACAGTCCTGCTCCCAAGCGCCGCCTCTGCCGAGTTTAATAAAACGAACTTCGGCAGGGTTGATACGCATGGTGCAAATTCCTCTCAGCGACTAATGGCTCGGCGGCTGCGCGTTCTGGAACGCCCGCGCCCGGAACAGAAAGTCGATGATGTTGCCTTCGTGGGGTTGCATCCAGTGGAGTTGGATCGTCTTCACCTCACCAATGTTCAGTCGGTCGATGTTGGTCGCGTCGAGCAACTCTTGCGACCACTTGGGATCTTTCGTCAGGCAGGACGCGACCAGGGTGCCGCCGATCTTCGAGAGCATGTCTTTTTGCTCGCACTTTACGACCGAAGCAAATGGGAACATGTACTCGGTGTTCGCGATCGTCGATTCGGTGCTGGTGCAGTGGACGATCGTTGGACGCAGGAAGTCGTATCGCTCGTGAGCGACGTGTCGGTCGCCGTTGCGATACTTCGCGGTGACCTCGGTGACTCCCGGAGCCTTCAGCAGGTCTTCGAGCTGCGCGTTGATCGCCTTGGCCGCACCCGGCACGGTGAACGCGGCGAGCGGTGACTTCGGATCGCTCATCGGCAGCGGAGCGATGGGGCCGAGTCGCTTCGCCAGCGCTTCGGCGATCTCTTCCGTGTGCCGCGAGGCCCAGATGCCCGAACAAGAAATGCAGCTTCGGCCGCTGTTCGCGAAGATGCTCTCGGCCATGAGGTCGATGTACTTCTCCCAGTCATCGACCATGTCGTCACCGAAAAGAATTTTCGAGAAGCCGGGGCCGTGAGCCTGCACGCGCGGGTTGCCGTGATAGCGTTCGACCGTCGGTAGGCCGCCGAAGATCATGGCTCGGTTGCAGGTCTCCAGCACGGCGGCACCGCATTCCGGTCCACCGGGATAAATGCAGAACACTTCGCGCGGCACGCCGGCTTGAGCAAAGGCTTCGTACATGCGGTACGGCGTCCACGGTTCTTGCGGGCCGGGTTTCAGGACGAGGCCGATCTGCAACGGGATGACGGGCATCCAGAGCGTATGCACGCCGGGGGAGTTTGACGGCAACACCATGCCCAGCACGTTCGTCTGAGCTTGATAGCTGACCATCACGCCTCGGCTTTCCATGCCGTAGCCCTTGGTCAGAATTTCCAGAGGCAGCCCGCGCGTCAGAGCCTCCAACGTGTGCCGCATGTTGCGGAGGACGTAGGCGTTCTTCTTCATGTTGCCAGCACACATGTGCTCGGGTAGACCGGTTGTCGCCGATTGCATCCGGCAGAACTCGGCCGGGTTCTGAGTGCCATTGCCCAGCGGCAGCGTCGCGTTCTGGTAGAGGTCGGCGGCCTTCTCGGCCATGGCACAAAGCTGATCGATGCTGAATTGGCGGAGGATATCGCGGGCTTTGTCGGCCTTGCGCATATCCATCTTGATGATGCCGCCGTTGGCTTGATGGACGGTGGCAAGCGTCTCGCCAGTTTCGAAATGGACGACTTTGTCTTTCTCCATCGACTCGTACGGCTTGCCCCAGCGGATCACGGGAATGTCGAGCATTGTTCATCAATCCTGTTGTGAGAGTTTGAAAACGAAACCGGGGGGCTGACGCCCCCCCGATCGCCATTTGCTTGGTGGTTAGTAAACGCCGACGGTTGTTGTGGCGGCGAATTCGTGGAACGGTCGCGTGCCGCTGATGCCGTCCCACGGGTATTTGTCGTGCGGCAGTTCGCGTTCGCCTTCATCTCGTTCCATGAAGCCGGGGACGAAGAGCTCTTTCGTCATCGTGTAGAGCTTCACGCGGCCGGTCGCTCCGTAGGGGACGACTTGGTTGTAGTCGTTGAACTCGACTGTCTCGATGACGGCTCGCGGTTGCGGGGCGTAGTAAGTGATCTTGAAGTTGTCGGCCGGGTCGAAGGGCTTGCCGCAGGCGAGGCCCATCAGAGTGTTGCCGTAGGTCGGCGTGATGTAGACGTTCGGGCCGAGCAACTCCTCACGACAGAAGCGGTACCACTGCGGAGTGAACTCGGTGCCGCCCGCGAAGATCCCCTTGATGCCGGATTCTTCGATGCTGCTTCCCTTGTCGATCAGCTTCAGCGCGAGGGCTTCGAGCAATTTCGGCGTTGCGAACGCGCACTTGATGTCGTGACCGGCGGAGAGAATCGTCACGGCTTGGTCGATCACATGATCGGCGTACGCCTTCACGCCGGAGATGTCACCCTTCTTCAAGAGTTTGACGACCCAGCGTGGGTCGAGATCCACGCAGAAACAAATACCACCGCGATATTGAGCGAGGTGCTCAACAGCCAACCGCAGACGGCGTGGGCCGGAGGGGCCGAGCATCAGCCAGTTCGAGCCGCGCGGGAAGTGTTCGTCCGGCAGCGTATCGCTGAAATTTTCGTAGTCGATCCAGTGGTCTTCGATGACCATCCGGCTCTTGGGGATGCCGGTCGTGCCGCCGGTCTCGAAGACGTAGACCGGTTTGTCGGCCAGTCCCTTCGGAACCCAACGGCGAATCGGGCCGCCACGGAGCCATTCGTCCTCAAAGTTCGGGAACTTCCTGAGGTCCTCAAAGCCGTTGACCTCTTTGAGCGGGTCGAATTTGAACTCGCGTTTCTTTTCCAGCCAGAACGGGCAGCCGGTCTCGTCGCTGAAGTGCCAGCGGACGGTTTGGCGGGTGTGTTCGTCGAGCAGTTCCTTGGCTTTGGCCTGTTTGGCGGCGAGGGCAGTGTCACTCACGGTGAGTCAATCTCCTAGGAGGGAAGTCAGAAGACCGGGGCCGAAGTCGGCCTCGAACGGTTTCCACGGTGGGAGGGGCGACAGAGTAGGTGGCCTCGGCGACCATTTCAACTCGTCCAATACGAGGCATCACAGCGGCAAACCGATGCGATTCACTGCCGAGGCGTCTATCGCTTTCATTCCGGTCGTGACGATTGAGCTTCAGGGAACGCAGAACTCCGCAGTTTGACATCGTTGGGGTGTGACGTAGCTTTAGCCGCTGGAATTCCTGCGAGCGACCGAGATTGCGCGCGGAGACGAAGAACCTGTACTGAGAGTGCGTTGACATGAAAACGTCGCCTGCAAAAGCTCACGAGCCATTGTCGGGAGGCGACGGTCTGGATGATCAAACGATTGAGAATTCACCAATGACCTCTGGCGAGGACAAGCCCGACGTCAGCTCCTGTGACTCGGAAGCGGAAGGTCTGCCCGAACGGACTGATTCGGCACCCGTTGCCTGGGTGGATCGACGGCTGACCGACTTGTTTGAGCGCGTCCACAAGCTGCTGGGCGATGCGGAACAAGAAGAAGGGGTCTATCGGCCGAAATGTCCCGAGTCGATCGAGCAAGCGGGGCTGACTCGCGAAGAGGTCGAGGGGCTGTCGCTCAAATATCTGGCGGCTCGCGGTGTGGCATCGGGGCGGCAGATTTGTAACCAAATCAAATTGCCGTTCAACATCATCGAACCGATCGTGCGCGAACTGAAATTCGACCACATGCTGTCACTGTCCGGAACGGCCGAGGCTGGCGACTTTCAATACAGCATCACGGACACCGGCCGCACACGGGCACGAGCGTTTTCGGCAGAGTGCTCGTACTTCGGTGCCGCCCCGGTCCCACTGAAAGACTACCTCGAAGCGATGGCGGCTCAGAGCATCGCCAAGCAGACCGTCAACGTCGAGGAACTGCACGAAGCCTTCAAAGACCTGATCATCAACAAGCAAATGCTCGACACGCTTGGTCCAGCGATCAATTCCGGCCGCGGCATGTTTCTGTTCGGCGAGCCGGGCAACGGCAAGACTAGCATCGCCGAGCGAATCACGCGCTGCTTCGGTTCAACCATCTGGATTCCACGGGCGTTGGGAATCGAGGGCGAAATCATCCGGGTTTTCGATCCCGGCCAGCACGAAGAAGTTTCCCTCGATCCGAAAAGCGAGCTTTTCAATCTTTCCGGTGTTGATCCTCGCTGGGTGCATGTGGTGCGGCCGACGATCGTCGTCGGTGGAGAATTGACACTCGACCAATTGGAGATCACCCAGAACCCGCACACGAAAGTTTGCGAGGCTCCTCTGCAATTGAAGAGTAACTGCGGCACATTCGTGATCGATGACTTCGGACGCCAACGTTGTCCCGTCGCCGATCTCCTCAACCGCTGGATCGTGCCGCTCGAAAAGCGTTACGACTTCCTCAACATGCCGAGCGGCAAAAAGGTCCAAGTTCCGTTTGATCAGCTCATCATCTTCTCGACGAACCTCGAACCGAGGCAACTGGTCGACGGGGCCTTCACACGCCGCATTCCCTACAAAATCCAAGTCGTCGATCCGACCGAAGAGGAGTTTCATCGCATTGTGCAGCTCGTCTGTCCGCACTTCGGATTCGAGTACGACCGCGATGTGATTGAAGACTTGCTGGCGAAACATTTCCGCCCCATCAATCGCCCGATGCGCTCCTGCCAACCACGCGATCTTGTGCTGCAAGTCCGCAATTTTTGCACCTACCACCGAATTCCCAAGAGGCTGACCTCCGAGGCGTTCGACTTCGCCGTCGCCAACTATTTTTCGGTGATGTGACGTGGACTGGCCTCACCCGCCCACGTTTTGAAGTTGCGTGTTTTGACGCACTGAGTGACGAACTTCGAGTCCCGTCCCCACCGAACTCGCGTCATTGGTATCTACACAACTCGAAATGGCCGGCAATTTCACCATCTCTGCACTCTTCGCTCCTCTGCGGTAAAAGTGACGGAAACTGCATTGTTACCGCAGAGAAGCGAAGAGTGCAGAGGTACGACGGACACGTTTTCATGGGGTTCGCAGAGTTGTGTAGATCCCAATGAGACAAGCTCGGCGGGAGCCGGTTCCCTTTGATCGTTCGTTTTAGCCGTCAATCATGGCTTCCACCGACGCGAGGTCGGTGGGGAACAATCGCAAAAATGCAAAGAGCGCAACTTCAAAGGGCCCACAGCAGGCAGCCCTCAAAACGCGTACTGCAACCGCATGGCGAAGATGTCGGTGTTGCTGTTCACGGAATCGCGGTCCAAAAACGAGTGGATGTAGTTCAACATCACGCGCGATCGAACGGCGTAGTTCCAATTGAGCCCACAGGTCAGGTTGGTCATCCGGCCGCCATGCAGTGAACCGTGATCAAGATCGAACCACGAAACTCGTCCGGTCAACTCCCAGGCCCCCCCAAAGCACCTGCGACCGTCACCTTGGTCGTCGATCCAAAACGCGCGTTTGGGGGTGACGGAACCATATCGGCCTTGCGTGCGGTTGAAATTGCGACGCTCACCGGTCAGCCAATACATCACCTCGAGATAGCCCCCTTGAAGGAACAAGCTCTGGTTGTCGGACTGCACTCCTGTCAGCGCGACGTACTCGCCTTGAAATGACAGCGGGCCAAGCACGCTGCTCATCTCGAGGCCAGCGATGTGATAGTCGTGAACCTGTAGCAGTCCTGTGTCCACGAAGCTCGGCGTGGACAAGGCTCCTTCCTTCAAATTGATTTCTGGCCGAGAAGCAAACTCGCGGTTAGTCATCCCCAGTTTGCGGTAGCTGTAGCTGGCACCGACCTGAATCAACCGGCTGCCGTCGTCATTGATGAACGGGAGCCAAGTGACACGGCCGGTCCCCGCAAGCCCCGTCCGATCCCGATTGTCCTCGCCGAATTCGTTGGTCGCTTCGTCGAAGACGCCGTAGGACCAAGTCATCGTTTCTTCGGCATTCCAATCGAACGCCATCAGGCCGATATTGCGGAACGGCGCGAGCGTGTTGACGGCCGCACTCCGTTCGAGAAACGGCTGGTCATTCGAGCTGTCGAGTCGTTCGAGGCTGAAAGGCTCACGAAAGTGACCGACTCTCAGATTGCCGAGCCCCGGAAGATGTTGCACATCGAGATACGCATCAAAGATCACCGGCCGAGTGTCGGTCGATGAATCGAACGTCACGAAGTCCACATCAAGGCGGTAGAAGAAGTTGTCGAATCCCTCGCCTTCGACACCCAGCCGAGCACGTCGAATATTGACACCGTTGTTGGCATCGCCAACCGCCGTCTTGTTCGCGTCGTCTTGATGGAAAGTGCCGGCGTCGATGTGGACTCGACCGAACGGACGCACCACGAACTTTCGTTTGGCAGTGTCGGCGTCCTGGAGGTCGATCGCCTCACGTCGTTGGAGTTTTCGCTCAACGTCTGCCAACCGGTCGGTCAATTGAGCGATCACGTTGTCGTCATTGCTGGTCTGAGATGGAAATAATCGCGAGCTGGCCGAGTCGGTTTCCGGGACCGTTGATTGTGCGGCAACCGAGTTGGTCAAAATCGCAGCCAACCAGCCCACGACAACCCACCCCCACAGGCTCGCGCGGTACGGCCGGGGTGCTGCGATCGTCACAGAGCTGACTCCGACAATCATTCTGTCCTCCCTGACGGACACTCGGCGCGCAGCGGGGTTGCAGATGCCGCGACGCGACCTTGCTTCTTTTGTCGGTTTTTCCGGTCACGAAGAATCTGACAATTGCGAAGACCACAACGCTTGGCCATCGGGCGGGCCGGGTCAAACTCATGCAACCGGCAAGAGTTGCCAGTTGAAAGCGATTGCGCACCTTCGAGTTGGAGTCCCGGCTTTAGCCGGCTCCATGACCGCCTAAAGGCGGAACTCCAGCGAGATCGTTCGCTGTCGGACAAGAAGCGACGCGCGCGTTTGAGGCATCCGTCAGCCAAGAAGGACTCACGGGCTTTGAATCAATGCCCGAAGTCAACGTCAGCGGGGATTTCCCACAAATTGGCCAGCGCGCGGGGAAGTCTCGAGGTCGAGCGATTGCAGCAAGTCGTCAAGGTTTTCGAAGCCATCGACGATCGACTTTTCGGCCATGTCTTCATCGGGAAACAGAAACGAACACATCGACAACGTCGGATCGTTCTCGCGAATGCGATCCGAAACGTCCGCGAATCGACGCTCGATGCTCAGAAAGACGTTGACCAACTCCGGGTCAAATTGCGTGCCGGCCCCTTCGCGAATCATCGCCACGCATTGCTCGTGCGGGAACGCCGGCTTGTAAACCCGTTCGGAGACCAAGGCGTCGTACACGTCGGCGATCGCCACGATGCGAGCCGTGAGCGGAATCGCGTCGCCGCGCCGGCCGAACGGATAACCGAGCCCGTCCCAGCGCTCGTGGTGATACAGCGCAATCTCGTGAGCCATCTCCAAGAAGTTCGCGGAACCGAGCTTCTCTTCGATTCTGCGGAGGCACTGGCTGCTAATCAGCGGATGCTTCTGGATTTCGTGTCGCTCGTCCGGAGTCAGCTTACCCGGCTTGAGCAAAATCGCGTCCGAGATGCCGACCTTGCCAATGTCGTGCAGCATCGCACTGATTTCGATCTGTTTGACAAACTCCGGTGTCACAACCGAACGGTAATTCGGGTGCGTTTGCAGTGCTTCCGCCAGCGTACGAGCCAGGTGCTTCATCCGCTTCAAATGCTCGCCGGTCGCCGGATCACGCGATTCCGACAAATGAGCCAGTCCATACATCACCGCACGTTGGGTGCGTTGCAAGTCTTCGTGATGGCCTTTCGCTCGAGCCTCCGCAGCGGCGTGCCGTTTCGCAGCGACCTTTTGCATGCGTTGCAAACCGATCCACGACGTGCTGCCTTGAATGGCCAACGCAACGATCACACCCAGCCCAAGTACCCATCCCGACCAGTTCGAGGTCAGCCAGATCGCACCCATCCCAAATCCGATCGCCAAACATAACGCTTGACCGGCCAGCAGCCCGGCAACCGCTCGTCCGTTTTCGTCGTTCAGATAGGCACGCGGATCAATCACGATTCAAAAACCTCTCCACCGGCAAACAGTCGTCCTGCCGGCTGCGAGCAACGGGAAACCCAACCTCTTTCCATAGTTCGGCGAATTCAGGCGGTCAAGAAAAGTGGATTTTTCGTCCAGCACCGTTGCCGCCGGACTGCAAGTTGTGCCGGTTTCACCGGTCGCTCTGGTTTCAATCACTCGCAAATACCGCTCGAAAATCGCTGCGACTCGAAGTGGCGCGACAAAGCGTCACGGCCACGAATTGCCATTGATTGATGCTCAACAATTGTCGTTTGAGCCGTACAATCCCCGCCTGACTGAGTCAGCGATTTGTCGTCCAGGATGAGAACCGTGCCCAACAAACTGATCATTGACGCCGATCCGGGGATCGGAGATGCCCTCGCGGTGGCGCTGGCGCTGCTCGATCCCGAAGTCGATCTGTTGGCAGTCACCGCCACGGCCGGATGTGTCTCCGGCCCAACCGCTACGAAGAATCTGCAAGCGGTGATCGAGTTGATCGATCCCGCCAAGTGGCCACGCCTGGGAGCCTCGGACGCGGAAGCTCCTCTGGCGGGAGGCGAACTGATGCCGGGGTTCGTTGATCCCGCGCTGCTCAACGGCCGCCACGGTCTGGGAGAATCCGCTGTCGCCGTGGCAGAACTGCACAAGCCGCACGAGGCGGTCAAGTTGCTCACGGAATTGGTCCGTCTGCATCCCCAGGAGATCACTTTGCTGACACTCGGCCCGCTGACCAACGTGCTGGCCGCTCAGGAGCGTGATCCTGATTTTTTGTCACTGCTCCGCGAATTGGTGTGCTTCGGAGGCTCGATCGCCGTGGGTGGCAACGCGACCGCCGCCGCCGAGTTCAACATCTTCGCCGCCCCGGAAGCCGCTCGTCAGGTGTTGAAATCGCCGGCCACCAAAACACTCGTGCCGCTGGATGCCGCCCAACAACTCGTGCTCAATTACGACCAGTTCGCACGTCTATCGGACGTCGGCATTGGCCGTGCCGGTAAGGCGATCCTGGAATGGCTTCAGTTCGGCCTACGAGCTTCGCACGAACATCTGGGCAACGAAGGATTCTCGCTGTGCGAGGTCGTCGCGCTCGCGGCGGTTGCGCAAGATCGCCTCGTTCACAACACGTCGATGGCGATCGATGTCGAAACGCAAACCGGGCTGTGTCGCGGAGCCACCGTCTTTGACCGCCGAGCCTCTCGCCGTTGGCGCGACAACATCGAAGTCGTCGATGACATCAATCCGCAAGGACTGCTTGACTATTTCGGCAGAATGCTTCGGCGGATCGAGATTTGAAGTTTGAAGTCGCCAATCTCCAGCTTCACGTCAACTGGAGTAGAACGCTCCGTGGCGAAACTCATTTGCTCGACCGGCGTGTCCGCTTTGCTTTGTTGAGGCACGGAGGGAGTCGAATCGTCTTCCGCGACGGATCGGTCGCTGAGGTCGACTTGCACAGGAAATCTCTCGCCGCGCCGCAAGACCATCAGCCGGACCTTTTTGCCGACTGGCGACAAGCTGACGACGTTGATGAGATGGTTCTCGTCGAGAATATCGATGCCGTCGAAACTCAGAATGACGTCGTCCTTCTGCAACTTAGCTCGCGCGGCTGGTGTGTTGGGATAGATCGCCATCACTCGCGCGCCGCGAGCACGATCCAGCTTCAACGCTCGAGCTTTGGTAATGTCGAATTCGGGATCGAGCTTCACGCCAAGATAAGCTCGATAGACCTTGCCGTATTCCAAAAGTTGATCGACGACCCGGCTGACGAGATTGCTGGGGATGCTGAAACCGATCCCTTCGTTGCCGCCGCTGTTGGACGCGATCGCGGTGTTGATGCCGACCACTCGGCCATTCAGATCGATCAACGGCCCGCCGCTGTTGCCGGGGTTGATTGCCGCATCGGTCTGAATGAAATCCTGATTCAGCACTCCTTTGTCGCCGAGCTTCAATGACCGACGGCTCTTCGCGCTGATGATTCCGAAGGTCACCGATTGGCTCAATCCAAACGGACTGCCGACCGCCAGCACCGGATGCCCGATTTCGGCCACGTCGCTGTCAGCCCACGTCGCCGCCGTGAGACCTTCGACAGGCAATTTCATCACGGCGATGTCCGAAGCCGCGTCATCCCAGATTCGTTCGGGATGAGCTTGGCGGCCGTCGGGCAATGTGACTTTGATCTCCTTCAACTCCGAACCGGCGATGACATGCCGGTTCGTGACGACGTACTCACCCGGCAAATGAGTGCTGTGGACGATGACTCCCGAACCTGTTTCTTCGACTTCGCCCCGCAGTACCGTGCGATGCGAGGCTTCAATGTGGACGACGCTCGGCGAAATCTGCTTGGAGATCTTGGCCATCACGCGACCGGCATCCCGCAGCGCATTCGAGCCGCTGTCGAGATCCAGCTCCACCCCGCGACGCGGATCGGCGTGCAGCCGCTCAAACGCGGCCCAGCCACCAACGAATGCTAATACTCCGCACAGCACGATCGTGGATCGAACTCGCATGGTCGCTGCTCCGGTCGAAAAACAGTTCTTCTCGGTTGATCGTCGGAAGCCGCGACCTCAGCGAATGGAATTGCCGTGACGGTCACTCGCGAGACGCAAGTCGTGCCCGCGATGCCGGACATGTCGGTCGCGGGGGACTGGTAAACCCTGCCGCCAGATCAGTCGTTAGGCGAGCGGGGCGGGGGGGGGGG
>SYJG01000055.1 GCA_005798445.1 Planctomyces sp. | reverse complement strand
GGAGAGGGCCGGGGTGAGGGATCCGAATTGCGACAGACTTCCTTGCTGTGCGACCTGCGTTAGCAAGTCAACCGGTGACCACGTCCCTCACAGGGCAGGCCAATGTTTCAAACTGGGCGGTTGGTATCGACACATTAGCACGACGCGCAAGCGAGTGGTCTGCCGCGAATCACCACTCGCTTGCGCGTCGTGCTAGTTTTTGTCGCAACGTCAAAACCGCCACAGAATGGCAAACTAGCCTGCCCTGGCGTCCCTCATCCGGTCTTCGGCCACCTTATCCCGAAGGGAGAAGGGGTGACATTGGGCTGTCACCCATTCGCCAGGGTTTCACCAATCCGCAGCATCGCCACCGAAGCGGTATTTGTGCTCACGATTCGGCATCACCCCGCGTGCTGCACCCAAATCCGTGGGCAAAATGAATCAACGGATTCTCTCTCGGACTCTGTTTCGCGAGGACATTGTGATGCAATCAAGCGTTGGCAGCGAAACTCTCGCGTTGTGGTTCCGACGATGTGCCATCATCGCGACCGTTTGCAGCCTCGTTTCGCTCCAGAACAGCGAGGCCGCCGTGCCCAGCATCGCTCTCGTCGATGATTTTGAGCATGGCATTCCCAATGCGATGGACGGCTCACACGGCCGCTTCCAGTCTGGAGCCAGCAAGATCGACATCCTCCGCGACACGACTTTCTTTCACGGTTCGACACGCGGCACGAGTCTGCGCATCCGAGCTGACAAGCAAGAGAACGGTTACTGTGGCGTGTGGCTCCAATTCTTCGACGCGAAGCCCGCGAAGAAATCGTTCTTCGACGCGAGGCCGTATGCCTACCTCTCGTTTTGGATTCGCGGCCAAGTCGGCGGCGAGCGGTTCCAGGTCAAGATGTCCGACCGCTCGTGGGTCGCGAAGGAAGACTCGCTGGAAATCGGTGAGATTCGCAAGTTCCTGCCCGACGGCGTCAGCCGCAACTGGCAAGAGGTGCTCATCCCGCTGAAGGACGCGGCGGCCCTCGACCTCGCGAACCTCGGTGGGCTGACATTCCTGTTTCATTCGCCCGGTCAGTCAACGGTCTACATCGACGACATCAGTTTCAAAACGTCGGCCGAGATGAAGCTGAACCCGAACGCTCCTGAAAACCAAGAGCGTCAGATGACTCGGCACAACGCCCCGCGAACCATGTGGCTCTGGAAGCTGAGTGAGTTCCTCGACAACGACACCGCCCGCGAAAACCTCTTCGACGTCTGTTCAAGCGAAGGGATCGAGCAGCTCTGGGTGCAAGTCAGTTACAAAGACGATCCGTTGAGCACGTCCGCTTCATTACCCAACGGCAAAGCTGTGCCGGCCCGCGTCGAACTGCGTAACGAAGACAAGCTGCGGACGTTTCTGGCCGCCGCACACAAGACCCGGCTGCAAGTTCACGCTCTCGACGGCGATCCCGAATTCTGTGCGCGCGCGAAGCACTCAATTCCGCTCGGCGTCGTCGAAGCGATCATCGCCTTCAATCAAGCATCCGAGCCGGAGCAACGCTTCGACGGTATCCACTTCGACAACGAACCCCACTCGCTGCTCGGCTGGGGCGATCGCACTCGCCGCGAACGAATGCTCAAAGATTTTCTCGACGTGCATGCCGAGTGCCAGCGCCGAGTCCGTACGCAATCCGGCTTGTCGTTCGGGGTCGATATCCCGTTCTGGTGGCATCACAACGATTCACAAACCGGCCGCCCGGTCGGCGAGGTCACGTTCAACGGCAAGAAGAAGCCGGCCAGTTGGCACTGCGTCGATCTGTTCGACAACGTCGGCCTCATGAACTACCGCGACAACGCTGACGGAGCCGACGGCATGGTCGTCCACGGCCAAGACATCCTGCGCTACGCCGACGATACCAAAGGAGCTCGCGTCTTCATGGGTGTCGAGACGTCGATGCCCGCACCAATCGACACCTGGTTCATCGTCGGTCTGCCTCGCAAACGATTCGAGACCGCGATTCGCGGCAACGCTCGCGAGTTCAACGACCTCTGCCGCTACGAAGGCTTCCGAGTGCGACGACTCGACGACGGCGTGAACGTCCACGTCGGACTCGAAGTGCCCGCCGCACCCAACGGCGAAGAACTCGAGCGGTTTCAGCGAGCGATGAAAAGCATCTGCGACAAGTTCGGAGCCGCCAGCCAGAACTTGCCCGCGAACTCGATCGCCCAACTCCGAGTCGCCGCCGAAACCGCCGTGCGCGTCGATCCCGAACTCGGCAACTTCCGCAACCGCGACCTCGCCAATCCTGGCCGAGCCGATATCCCCGCGTTCCAAGCCACCAGCGAGATGCTCCCGAAGATCACCTTCGGCGACGACAACTACGACACGTTCCTCGAACAAGTCAAAGCCGCCGAGAACTCATTCCGCTCGTACAAAAAGTTCGGTGGCATGGCCGTGCATTCCTACGAGTCGTTCCAACTCCTGATCCGCCGCCCAACGGTTGCCTCGCGCCCCAAGATAGGGGTAGGAACGACTGATTGAGTTCAGTCGCCCCTCCCTCCGAACCGGACGGGCGGGTTTCCCGCATCCGGCTCTCCGGTTGATGGTCTTACCTGCGAGAGGATTGAACGGCCAGAGCATGGGCGGTCGTCAGG
>SYJG01000054.1 GCA_005798445.1 Planctomyces sp. | reverse complement strand
CATGATTCTCTCGGTCATCAGCGCCTTTGTGATGCCAATGGCCGGCGCGCTGCTCGGTCTGCTGGGGGCAATTCTCGGTTTGGTGGGCTTCCTCCGTTACGCGCGACTGCTGCATGACTTGAAGCAAGCCTTCGCTCGCGGTTGAGGCGGATTTCCTGCCACTGTCACTGAACTGCGAAGCTCGCTCACTGGAACGATCACAAGTCTCTGATCATGCCCATCACCGTGACGTGCGACGAACGCTCGGAATCTCATTGTGTGAGAGACGACGCGGTGGGAAAACGATTTAATTCGGTCCACCCGTCCTCGTTCCCTCATTGAACCCCGTCACGACTTGGCCGCTGTTTCTGGTGGCGGACTGGTTGTCAGCAAGAGATTCGGAGGTGTCGGAGCGCTCTCGTGCGTGGTGTCTCGCGAGGATTCCATGCGGTCGAGCAGCATGATCTTTTGCCAGATGCTGCGCGACAGGCCGTTGGTCAGCGACGTGATTTCGTTGACCGCGTCCAGGGCGACAGAGTCTGGAAACTCTTGAACGTAGATCGCCGCGGTTTTGCTGATCATCGACAGCATCTCGCTGGAGTAATCCAGATAGCGGCCCAGTTCGAACGGCGTCATCGTGCGTTTGGGGGACGAGGGTGTCGCCGGGCCGCCGTGCAACATGCGTTCGGGGTCTTTCGTGAGCTGGTGCATGTCGACGATGTGCGCCATCGAACGCAATTCATGGATCGCGATCAGTGCCTTGCGGCGTTTCAATCGCAACTCCCACGAGGCCACGAACAGAATGACCGCGCCGATGCCGACGATGCTGGCCATCAGGCCGTCGGCGGTTTGCGCGAAGACTTCCAGATTGAAGACCTCGTTGTTGCCGCTCAGCCGCACTTGCCGCATGATCCAAGTGACCGCCGCCAGGCAGCAGACGATCAACACGCCTTCGAGAATCCGCAACGGGATATTCGGCCGGCCGATGGCTTGAGCACGCTCGGCCGCTTCGCGAGCCATCACGACGAGTTCGGCCGCAACCTGCCGCAGATTCACTTCCGGGAAACGTTCCGCGATGCGGCGTTCCAGTCGCTCGACCGTTTCGACGACCTTGTCTGGTTGCAGACTGCGAAAGCGTTTCGCCATATCACGCACGCCTCACGACGACACGGTTGCCGGTGACTTCGGTGACGACGATTTTCTGCCCAGGGTCGATGAAGTCCCCTTGGCTTTGCACGTCGAAGACTTGCTCGCCGAAGCGGGCCTTGCCGGCGGGGCGCAGCGTGGTGAAGGCTTCGCCCTCTTGATGCAGCAGCCATTCGAGTCCGATGGCCATCACGCCTCCGAGCATGTCTGGTCGAAGACGCGGCGCATCCACGTCGGTCAACGAGGTCGGATCGGGAGGCGAAAGGATCAGGTGCTTGAGCAACGGCATTTCTGGCAGATACTTGCTGATGATCACCGCTACGCCAATGACGCTGACCAATGCGATGCTCAATGTTCCCAGCGACTTGGTCATCTGCGTCACCTCGGAACTGGTGGTCGGCAACACAAACGTTTGGCTCGCCAGAATCAGCGACGCGAGGATCGCCAGTGCACCGCCGATGCCGAAGATGCCGAAGCCGGGAACGACAAAAATCTCCATCAGGATCAGACCCACGCCGAACAGGAACAGCACAATCTCCAACACGTCGGCGGTTCCTCCGAGAAAGCGACTCCAGAAAAACAGCATGAAGCAGAAGGCCGACGCGACTCCGAAGAACGACGTCATCGTGTGCAGCTCCAGATAAATCAGCACGCTGCCGGCCAGCAGCAACAGCACCGTCATGCCCGGCGTGTTGAGCGTCCAAACGAGCGTGTCGACCCAGGTGCGCCCTTTGGCCTGTGGGATTTCGCCTTCGGGGATGCCCAGCCGTTGCCGCAGTTCGTCTTCGTCGGCAACCGGAGCTTCGGCGAGCTTCAATTCGTGAGCACGCTGTGCATCGACGGTGAGTAAGTTCTCACCTTGGCATTCCGGGACGATGCGGCCTTTGATCCACTCGCCGTTGGAAACCGCAATCTCTTCGTCCGTCAGGTACGACACGCGGCCGTTCTCGCGATGCGTGACTTGAAACACGTCGAGGTCTTTGTCCGCCATCGCTTGGCAGAGACCGGACGGCCGCCCTTTCTTTTCAGCCAGCGTCTTCAGTTCCTCCCGCAGAAAGCTGAGAATTTTCTCGGGCGCACGTTCAAATTGTTGCCCGGCTCGAATCGTGATCGGAGCCGCATCGCCAATCTTGGCGTGTTGTTGCAGGACGATTTCGTCACAGCCCAGCGCGATGATCGCCGCACCGCTGAGCGCCATCTTGGGGATATACGCGACGGTCCGAATCTTTTTGGTGTCCAAGTCGGCGATCGTGTGAGCGATCTCCAAACTCGGCTCGAGCATCCCGCCAGGCGAGTCGATCTCGAAGATGATCAGATTCACGCCGGAACTTGTCGCGCGGCGAATCTCCCGATCGACAAAGCCTTGCAGAATCGGTTCGATCATCTCGTCGATTCTGATGCGGACGACTCGCGGCGTTTCGCCGGACGTCGCGTTTTCACGAAGAAACTCGCGCGGGAAGTTGTAGAGGTCGGCCAAATCGCTGCGTGTCTCGGCTGTTTGCGTGACGAGCACATCCAACGCTCTCGCTCGGCTGCCGGAAAACAGCCCCGCGACTCCCGCTTCTTTGATGGTGATGACGTCTTGCACGACCACCTTGTTGTCGAGCAGACGGCGATGCTCCTCCGAAGTCAGCACACGACTTTCGGACGTCTTACGTCCATCGACGTCGGCCTCAATCTTCACTTTGAGCACCGTCTTCTGTGGGTCCATCAGGCCGGCGACGAGCGCGGTGCTCAGCTTGGGGTTCAGTCGCTTCTCGATCAACGACAGCACGAACTGCTGCTCTTCGGCATCCAGCGCCTTGCCTCGGCCAATGTCGCCCAGTTCGGCATCCGGATGCATCACGATTTCTTTGCAAGCCAGCGCCAGGATCACGTTGTAGCCGTCGATTCGTTTCTTGTCCTTCGGCTCCGGTACCCACGCGATCGTTCGCAGCGAGGCAAATTTTGCGGACGCCAGTTCTTTCGCCAGATCTCGTACCGCACCGAATTGACTGGTTCCTGGACCGATCTCCAAGACGAGGATCGCCGGTCGCGATTCTTGCTCGGCTTGCTGTTGAATTTTTCGGGCAGCGTTGAGCACCTTGGCCTGAACAGCGTCACGGATTGGACTGCCAACGCTGAGATACACCGCCAGCGGTGACTTGGCGGCGACCGCTGGAACGTCGTCGGCCTCGTCCGACCACAATGTTCCCGTCGAACCGCCCTGACCAAGCAATCCAATGCCGGCCGCCCACGCACCAATCCAACCGATGGTTCGTAACCAATTCACGATAACTCTCCCCAGCTTTGCCAAAAACCGTAGGGCGTTCTGCGAGGCCGATTATAGGTACGCTCAAAAACGACCGTCAAATTGCGGACCGCCTCGACAGTGAGAGCGTAACAGGTTGACTGGCTTCTGTTCTGCGGACCTCATTCTCGATCGTTGAGACGATGAAAACTTCAAATGGCGCAATTGCCCGATGATGTCTCCAAACGAGACGTTGTCCGTGATTCGGCCGTTGCCGAGAAAACTTGGCAAACCGACTTTGCCCGCTACGGCACCGCTTCTGGTCATGACGGTCATTCGCCAACCGAACACGGACTTTCGGACGACGGGATTGGTAAACGGGCCAATTTTCCGCCCCCAGACAATTGTGTTGTAAAGTTACGCTCGAACCAAAACCGTTGGCGGAATGCCCTCGAGACAACCCGCGTCGTCAGGCCGCACAATCCTTACGATTGCCAAAATCTGATTGACGCTCTTCGATAACGGGCATTAGCATCCCCTGCGACTTTCGTCCCAATTCCAAGAACAATCTCCGAGATGCGTCGATGTCCGCGAGGTCTCACGCTTTCCGAATCGGGGGTGTGATCTGTTCTCTTTCGAACTCAAACTCGTTCTCGTTCAAAGGAAGTCATCATGTTGCCACGTCAACGCCGCCGTGGGTTTACTCTCATCGAATTGCTGGTCGTGATTGCCATCATTGCAATCCTCATCGCGATTTTGCTGCCAGCCATTCAGAAAGCTCGTGAGACGGCTCGCAAGTCGCAGTGCCAGAACAATCTCAAGCAGATTGGCCTCGCGCTCCACAGCTATCACGGTATCCACAAGAGATTCCCCTCAGGAATGATTTCCACGCTGTTTACAAACATCACTCCGTCAACATCGCAACGGCAAACCAATCCCCTCGAAGCCACTCAGGCAAACTCCGCCACCTTTGGTTATCACGGCACAAGTTGGATGCTGCAGATTCTTCCGGGCATAGAATACCAAACGCTGACAAAGCAGTGGCTGTTTACTTTGAATGTGTACGACAACGGGATGACAAACAGCACCGGAGGGTTGTTCAATCCGTTCCGTCCAGCCCACACGGAAATACCCACCTTCTATTGTCCGACGCGGCGCAACGACATGAACACTTCCAAACTGACTTTCGTCAAACGCATCGACAGCCTCAATCCGATGCCGAATACGGGGCTATGGTCCAAAGGCGGAAATGACTACAGCGGAAACGCTGGTCGCGGATTTCTGGTCAACGATCCACTGATCGGTGGAGCTGGTGGAGGAGGCCCTGCTCCTAATCCGAATCCAGTTCCTGGTAATCCGAATCCTGGTCCGATTGGCGTCGGGGGGAATCCGCGTGCCATCTTTGCTCTGACTCCCGATCAAATCCTGAACGATGTCACGCAACTGTACACGCCGTCGCCGATTAATCGTGGCGTGTTCTACGTCAATAGCAGCGTGCGTTTTGCCGACGTCACCGATGGCCTCACCCAAACCCTGATGGTCGGTGAGAACACGCGTCTGAATCATCCTACGAACCAATTGTTGCAGAGCAGCGATGGTTGGGCGTGGGGTGGCATGTCAACGCTGTTCACCACTCGATTCGGTCTGAACAAGAACCTGCATTACGACAGCCCCGGCAGTGACCATGAAAGTGGTGCCTGGTTCCTGTTCGTCGATGGTCGAGTCAGCTTCATGAACGAAAACCTTGAGCTCAACACGTTCCGCTATTTGTCCAGCATCAGCGATGGATTCACCATCGGTGAGTACGACGGGGACTAGAGTCGTTCCCGAGATTGCGGATTTCTCGTGAGGCAGCTTTCGAAACGTCGGGTTGCGAGAGCTGCCTTTTTGTCTTCGCCATCGGATTCTGCCGGAGCAGACTGCATGTCGATTCGCTACGAGTGCGAGGAATGCGGATCGGTCCTGAAGATCAAAGACGATCTGGCAGGCAAGCCGGGTAAGTGTCCCAAGTGCAAGACCCCATTTACGGTCCCCGCTGCGGACGGGGACTCCGCCAGTTCCGGTGAGATCGCCGCGATAGAGTCCTCGGAGGACGCGGAGTTCAAACTGGCCAACATTCCGCCGCCTGATTCCAGCGCCGATTTCGATTTGGACGCCTTCTTGTCGGGCGATGACGATTTGGATGTGAAGTCGAATCCAAAAGCCGCGAAGACCTCGCGGTCAGCCAAAGCCGTCGACGCCGAACGTTCCTCGCTCGACGAATCGGACGAGGAGCCTCCAGCGAAGCGCTCGAAATCGCGACCTGATACGGATGGCGAAGGTGAATCTTTTCAAATTCGACGCGGCCCAGATGCGCCCGGAAAAACCGTTCCTATCCCAGGCTTGGGAGACGAGTCTGACGAACAACCGACTCCCTCACGACGGCCACCAGGAACGAATCCCAACGCTCCCGCTGCCAACATTGCCAGCGACTTGTTGTCAAAGTCCGCCAAGAAAGGGAAGAAGGCGAACTGGAACGACGCCGAGCCGGAGAAAAAAAACGACGAGCCCGGATTCGACTGGGAGGGCTTGTGGTACGAAGCCCGCACCAAATTGCTGCCCATTTTGGGAGGCGGTTTCGTTTTCTATTTGCTGATCTACTTCCTGATGTCCGGCGACAAGGGATACGTTCCGAAGTTGGGAATCGTCACCGGGACCATTTCGGTGAACGGCAAGCCGCTGGTCGGAGCGCAAGTTTTTTTTCATCCAGCGGACACGAAACAAGATTCCAAGGGCAAAACGTTCAAAATCACCGCCTCGGTCGGTGAGACGGATACGACCGGTCGTTACGAACTCTTTTACGGAAAAAAAGCAGACAAGCTCCGAGGGGTCGTCCCCGGCAAGTGTCGCATCGAAATCATGCCGCTGGATCCCACGGGGATCAATCCGAAGTACTTCCAGGTCAATGCCGATTCTCAAACGGTGGAAGTCAAAGCCGGCAAACAAATGATCGACTTGGAACTCTCCGAATGATCCGTCGAGTCCCGCAGAATCCTGTCCAGTTCGCCGGCTGGGTTACCGTTTTGAAGCTCCGAACTGCACGGTTCACTTCCTGGCTTTTACTCGTCCTGATGCTGACGAGTTTTCCGGGATGCGGAGCAACGATCGATCCCGCGGCCGAGCGACACGCGAAGGCCGTCAAGGCGCTGATCGATCTGGGTGCCGAAGTTTTTGACGTCGCAGACGAAGTCACTCACGATCGCGGCACATATGTGCTGTTGTTCAAAGAGCATTTCTCAGGTGACGGCCAAGTGCAGGGTGACGTGCTGAAACTGATTCGCGAGATTCAATCGCTCTTCTTGGGCGTCACCAGCACACCGATTCGAGACGCTGCCATGCCGGATCTGGCCAAGTTGCCCAACTTGCATGTGTTGAATGCCACCGACACGAAAGTGACAAACCGTGGATTGAAGTTGATCGCCGAGTCACGCGATCTGCGGTTACTCAAGTTGAATCGCACACACATCACCGACGACGGCTTGGAATGTCTCCGAGAAATGCCGTCGCTCCGTCTGATTTATCTGGGAGATACCGACTTGTCGGCAAAGTCTGTGCTGCAACTCGCCAAGCTACCGCAGTTGGAAGCGATCAAACTGACCGCGCTGCCAATCAACGACGACGGGCTGTCGTCTCTCAGCGAGATGCCTCGGCTTCGATTCCTGGCTCTCGACGGCACGGCCGTCACGGATGCAGGACTCAAGCATCTCGACCTGCTTCCCAAACTGACGTATCTCGATCTGCAAAACACGGTCGTCAGCCTCGACGCCATCAAAGACTTTCGAACGCGGCACCCGAAGTGCTTCGTCAAGGAATGACCATGAGACGTCGTGCCTCGGTGCTCCCTCAGGTCATCCAGCTTATGGGATCAATGCGATAGCACTGCTTCAGCAAACGGAACAGCATCGGCGACTGAGTTTGCATTCGGCCGGGACGCTCGAAGAAGCATTCGGTCGCGACACAGAAAAACTCCTCAGGACTTTCGGCCGCGTAGTCGTCCAACAAGGATCGCCGGCCTCGATCGGTATCGCGGACTTGCCGGCTGTACTCGTTCTGAAACGCCTCCAGCCACGACTCGCCGCACTCGGTGCGAGCGGTCGGAAACCAGCCACTCAGCAACTCGTGCAAGACATGCGCGAACTCGTGCAAGACGACGTTCGTTCCCGCCGGCACGATGCGCTCGGACGTTGGGACTTCACTCCAGACGATGATGACTGTTCCACTCTCGCACCACGCCTCGCCGAGGTGCTCGTCCTCGGCATCGTCTTCCAGTTGCTGCATCCAATCACCCTGCGAGTAATCGAGACCCTCGACGCCAATTCTGGTGCGGCGGCCTTGATAAGGAGTGGGATGAACCAACACATGCCTCACGCGACTCAACCATTCGTCTTCAAAGCCGAGCACCAGCAACGTCGCGTACGCGGCGATCACGATTCGCACTTCATCGGTGACGTTCAGATCGCGGCAACCTTCCCACGAGGTCTCACGCACGAAAACGTGAATTCGGTGCCGCCATTTCGCCATGAGTTCAGCCGGCATTCGTTCGGCCTGTTTGACTTGTCGCCGCAGCGATTCTTCCCACTCCGGCGGGAATGGCTCCGCCAACCAACGTCGATGACGACGTGCTCGCAACCAGCCGAACATCTCGCGCTCCGTTTCGTGGGAGATCGCTCATTGAGGCCAAACAACTCGGCCAGGCGTTGTCACGCGAATGCTGTAGAGCACACCGCCGCCCGTGACGAACAGCGTCTTGCGATCTTCGCCGCCGAAAGCACAGTTGGTCACTTCGTCGGTTGGCACCGGCAGGAAGTCGAGCAGTTTGCCGCTGCTCGGATCGAGCACATAAATTCCCGCTTTGACATCGTCGGCCGGTTCGAACGGCGGGTTCGGTTTGTTGAGTCCGCCGGCCACGAACAGTCGTCCTTTTTGATCCTGCTTGAGTCCGTCCGGCCCGCGGCCCTTGCCCCAGTCTCGAAGCAACTTCTTCGAGGCGAGATCGACCGTACCGTCGGCACGAAGAATGAACCGCCACAGTTTTCGCGCGCCATCGTGCGAGTCGTTGTTGTTGTCCGCGACAAATAGAAACCGATCATCGGCCGAAACCAGCACGCCGTTGGGGCGATCCAATTCACGACCGATGATGCGCGTCACCAACGGCTCACCGGCCACTTCGGGCGGATCGATCCGGTAGACCCCTTCGATCGTGCGGCCTTGATCGTCGCGGAGCTGCATGTCGTCGCGGCTGCCGTAGCGCGGATCGGAGAAGTAAATTCGGCCACGCGAATCGACCGTGATGTCGTTTGGCTGATTGAACTTCTTTCCGAGGTAGTTGTCGGCCAGCACGGTGAGCGTGCCGTCGAGTTCAGTGCGAGTGACTCGTCGCAACTTTGGCTCGCAGGCGAGCAGCCTTCCTTTTGCGTCGAACAGCAGCCCATTCGTGCCGGCTCCCTCGCGATGCACGACCGACTTGCCGTCGCGTGTCAGCCGCATGATGTGCCCATTTCCGCTCGAAAGCACGCCGAGTTGCGGATGCCAGGCCGGTCCCTCACCGCCGGCTCCCTGGCCGGCTTCCACTTTCAGTTTGGCATCTGGCTCAAAAATCGGATCGGTGGCAAACAGCCCTGACGGAAGACTCACGAATCCGAGCAACACCAACCACATCCAACGCCGCATGACATCCCCCATGATTTCGTCATCGTCAATAGAACAGCCCGACGACTCCTGAGCCGTCGGGCCGATCAACATCGACTTTTCCGTCGGGCTATCGCGCCCCAACCTTCTTGTTGCCATTCTGCTGGTTTCCGTTGCCTCCCTGCTGTGCTCGGTTACCACCCTGTTGGTTCACGTTACCAGCCTGACGCATTCCCGGCTGTGCTTGGAGCAAAGTTTGAATCGAAGCTCGCCGATTGAATAGTACCTGCATCGACCCGCGAATCCGATTGGCCTCTCCATCTGCTTGGTTGAGGTCTGCTTTGGCCTTCTTCAAACTGTCAAGTGATCGATTGTGGGCGGTCTTGGCCGAATTCAGTTTCAGATCCTCTTTGATCGTTTCCGCCTTCTTTTTGGAGGCGGCTCCAAGTTCCGCAACCGCTTCTTTGATTTGTTTCGTCAACTCTTTCACTTCGGAGTTGTCCGCCATTGCGACGTCTTCGAGGATCTTCTTGCTCTTGTCGGCATCAGAGACCTTCTTGGACAACTCCTTGCGAGTTTCCTGAGCCACGTTCGCACCACTGTTGACCTTCTGCTCGGCGATCGCTTTCTGATGGACCTTGCAAGCCTGTTGGTAGTCTTCGTTTTCCAAAGTCAACTTCTCAACGAATTTCTTACGAACGTCAGCCAACTCACGATGTAATTCTTCAACTCTTATCTTGGCGGCTATGTACTCCGGCGAGCTATTGGCCTCTTCTTCGGCGAGCTTCTTGGCTTGATTTAATTCAAGGACATTTTCTTTGTGCTTCGCATCGGCTTTCTGCCACACTTGACGAGCTTCGGAAGCCTTCTCCATCGCTTCATTCAGGATTGGTTCGCCCTCTTCTAGCTTTTGGCTGATCTGTTGAATTTGCTCCTGCATCGTGGCGACATCGAGCTGTGCACCCTTGCCTCCAACCTGAACGCCACCATTACGAGTGTTGCCACGATTTTGAGCGATCGTCGGAGTCACACTCCCAAACAACAAGACCGCAACCAACAGGTTTGACAGCTTTGAAGTCTTCATTGCTTTACCTTTTGTACGCCATGAATCCACTGATGCCGAGATTCCGTCAATATCGACGGAATTCTATCAGCCATTGCGATCTTTTCGATTGAGAATCTCGTTCCTTGTCCGACCAACCAGTTCGGAGTCAAAACTCCCAATACGAAAGCCCGGCTTCTCCACAGAAGTCGGGCTTTGGTGACGACGGATCGCCAAAACTTCCGCAGATACTCTGGCTGAGCCCCTTCGAGCTGGAGCCCCGGCTTCAGCCGGTTGCACCACCGCCTAAAGGCGGAACTCCAACGAAAATGTGCACTGGAGAATCACTTGCCCTTGTCGCGGATCTGTTCGTGGCACTTGTTGCAGGCTGCGTTCGCGGCGGTGAAGTGCTCGTTCGCCTTGGCCGTGTCTTTGGCTCGGACGGCTTTGGCCATCGCAGTCATTTCCAGGCGGTACTTGACCGAGAGTTCCTTCCACAGCGGCAGTTGAGCCGGGTCTTTGACTTCGTGCGTGTCCGCTTCCATCGCCAGGGCCAGGATCGCCAGTGTCGTGCAATCTCGCGCGGTCTCGTCCGGTTTTGGCAGCCGGCGCAAGCTGCGGCGAATCGTCGCCGAGCGGCCGTTGATCTCCTCCATCATCCGGCCTTGGCTGGTGAGCTTATTCCATTCCGCCTCCGACTTGCCCGAACCGGACGTCGTGCCAGCGTGTGCGTCCTTCACGACGCCGACCAATTTGGTGGCTTCCTCAAAGGTTTTTGCCGCTCGTAAAGCCACGGCAGCGTCACGCACATCGGCGGCGTGAAACTTTGCCTTGGCCTTGTCTGGATGCTCGACGATCGCCTGCGCCATGCAAGCGATGACGCCCGCCGCTTGATTGACCTCTTTCTTTTCGTGCGTCTTCGCGAATGCGTCCGCACTGGCGACTTGTTGGGTCAACAACTCGATCTTGGAATTGATCTCGGCCACGAGATCATCGACGGTTGCGATCTCCACGACTTTTTGCGGGGCCTCTCCCCACGCAGGAAGCAGGCACCAAGCAGACGTGGCCAACAATGACAAAGTCAAGATGAGACGACACATGGATTCTCCAGTTTTGGATGGTGTGAGATTTGGTGAGTTATACCTCGCGCGGGGATAAATGAGAGAATCGGCGAGCGGCAGGGCGTCAGCCCTCCGAGTCAAAACAGGTGGAATCACTCGGAGGGCTGACGCCCT
>SYJG01000053.1 GCA_005798445.1 Planctomyces sp. | reverse complement strand
GCCTGGCAGATCGTGCAACAACACGCCTGCCGCCGGCTCCGCCAGTGGCTGCACCGGAAAACGAACACGCGACGCGGTGGTCGCCAGAACCCACCCGATCTGCGGCTGTACGAAGACTATGGCCTGCTCAATCTCGCGAGTTCGATCCGTCGCAAACCTCTGTGGGCGACACCACGCTAATCTGGTCGGAGAGCCGGAGGCGGGAGACCCGCACGTCCGGTTCGACGAGCGGGAAGTGGAACCGGAGCCTCACACGCCACCGCGCCACTTCTCGACTCTACTAATCACGCACTTGTTTCACCAGCTTGTGAACCGACGCGGAGATACGGTCTTCGATGCCGCCCTCCCAGCGGTACGCCGGGCGGCCGTACTCGTAGAGGTTCGAGCCGCCTTCGTAGCCACCTTCCTCCCACACGCGGCGCGAGGGGATGTACGAGATCATGTCATCGGCGTAGCCCATGACCCAGGTCCCTTCGCCGAACTCACGTTTGAAGCGGAGGGCGTAATCGACCACCGTCTCGGCCCCCATGCCAACGACCAACATCTCCTTGCCGAGCCGCCAGGCGTGAATCGGGTACGGATAGGCCGCCTCGAATTTCTCTCCCGCATCGAGCTTCTTGAGCAATCGCCGCGACCAACGACCTTTGATGCCGTTTTCATCCTTCGACAACTCGACCAACTCCTCTCGTGAGACGTTCTTCAGATACGGCAGGTCTATGATCTCGAACGCGGTGCGCAGTCCCGACGAGACCGGTTTGAGCGGCTGCTTCAACGCTTCCTCGACTCCGACCGCCAGCATGTGTCCGTACTTTTCGCAAAGCTCGACCTTGCGGCGCGGCAGCGGATTTTGATCGCCGCCGCAGGTGTTGACGAACATCGCCGTTGTGCCGGGATGAGCCTTCTCGATCTCAAGCTGCGCGAAGCCGGGATAGTCGCCGCACCACGTCAGAAAGCTGAGCGTCGTTGGATGGCAGGCGTAGCCGAATAGCACCGCTTCCAGCTTTCCATCCGGTCGAGTCACCGTCATCACCGGGACCGAGTGATCGACTGGCCCGACGAGTGGCGTTCCCTTCGCGATCAGGTCGGCGACGTCTGCCTCGCGGTTGTTGCGGCGATTGACGGCGAAGGTCGCCTTGCCTTCTCCAATCGCGAGCGACGCGGGAGCCAGATTCTTCAACGACTCGCCGACCATGGCGACGGTTTTCGCGACCATCTGAGTCGTGTACTCCTCGACAAGCGCCTCTTGCTCGGCCTCGACCGGGTAGTAGTCGATGAGGTCGTCACCGAGCCTCGGCCCGCAATGGTTGTGCGAGAACGTGAACATCACCTGCGTCCGCTCCAACTTGAACTGCTTCTGAAGCTGCTCGAAAACCCGATCGCTCATGATTTTCGGCACGCCCTGAAAGTCGCTCGTGATGAGGACCGCGCGATGACCGGCGTTGTCTTCGAGAGCCAACGCCTTCATCCACAGGTCGTGGAGCTTTCCGTCGGGTGCTCGCTTCGATCCGTAGCCGGCGAGCCATACCGACTTCTCCGGCGTGATGACCGCCTTCGCGACGCCGGCTTTCCAAGCGGGCTTCTCTTGCGAGAACGCTTGCACGCTTCCGAAGGCCGCTACGAATGCGAGGGCCGAGGCGGAGGTCTGAAGAAACTGCCGACGAGTGGTGGGGCGAGTCATTTTGGAATACTCCTGCGAGGTGCTGATGCTTGGGATACGAGGTCGCGGATTGTAGCCTGGAGGTGCGACATTCAAATCCTGAAGCTGGATCGAGGAGACGTCATGCGAATCGCGGTGGCCGAGGTAGCTCAAGAGACTGACTCGTTCAGTCCGCTGATTGCGGATCGTTCGGACTTTGAAGCCTACGGCTTGTACTTCGGCGACGAGATTCTCGAGCGGATGCGCGGCGTCGGGCCGATCGGGGGCTTCCTCGAAATCGCGGCCGAGCAATCGGAGCCGGTCACGTTGCTGCCGATCATTCGAGCGTGGGGCAGCGCCGGCGGCACGATCACAACGGAGACGCTCGACTTCCTCACCGAGCGATTGGTCACGGGACTAAAACAATCGCTGCCGCTCGACGCCGTGTTTCTGTCGTTGCACGGAGCGGCGGCATCGACGAAGGACGACGACGTCGAAGGTCACGTTCTGCAAGCGGTGCGAGAGGTTGTTGGACGCGACATTCCAGTCGTCATCGCGTTCGATCATCACGCCAACATCACGCGGCGAATGGTCGAGTGCGCTGATCTGTTGGTCGGCCACGAGACTCAGCCGCACGATCCGCCGGCGACAGGTCGCAAGGTGGCTCGACTGCTGTTTCGGATGCTGCGCGGCGAAATTCGTCCGACCGTTCGCTGGCGGAAGGTCCCGATGATCACGCCGCAGGATCAGTTCCTGACCTCGGCGGGACCGATGAAAGAGTGGTTCGATTTGGCTCGACAGATGGAGTCGCGCATCGGAGTGCTCGACGTCTCGACGTACCCAATGCAGCCCTGGCTGGACGTCGCCGAGGGAGGCTGGTCGGTCGTCGTTCACACGGACAACGATGCGGCGCTGGCCGATTCGCTCGCGGCCGAGAGTGCCGACAAAGCTTGGAGCCTGCGCGATCAATTCTGGCGTTCGGAACGGGTCGCGGCCGCCGAGGCGGTTCGGCAGGCGGACTCCGCAGAGCGCGGGTTGGTGATCCTCTCGGACACCGGCGACTCGGTTTACGGCGGAGCACCCGGCGACAGCACCTGCATTTTGAAGGCGATGCTCGAACAACAAATCTCGTCGCTGGCTCTCGTGCCGATGGTTGATCCCGAAGCTCTGGAGGCGGCGATTGCGGCCGGCGTTGGTGCGGAGATCACGGTCGATCTTGGTGGCAAACTCGATCACGTTTTCAGTCAGCCAGTGCGAGTCACCGGCCGCGTCGCCGCCGTGTCGCAGGGCTTCGTCGTCGATCTGCTCGACCGCGGCATCTGCGATCTGCAACGGATGGCGCTGTTGGTGGTCGGCTCGATCCGCATCGCGCTGCTCGGTCATCGGAGCTTCGCGATCAATCATCCGGTGCTTTACACGCACCTGGGATTGGATATCTCCGACGCGAAGATGGTCGTCGTGAAGACGGCCAGTAATTTCCAGTTCTTCAGTCGCTGGCGCAGCGGCTTGATCCGAGTCGACTCGCCCGGCACGACACAGTCGGACCTAACGGCGTTCGATTGGAAACGCATCCCGCGCCCGACCTATCCGCTCGACAAGAACACGAGATTTCCTTTGTAGGGTGGGTCGAGTCATCGAGACCCACCGCACACGGCGAACAATCTGGTGGGTCTCGAT
>SYJG01000052.1 GCA_005798445.1 Planctomyces sp. | reverse complement strand
GTCACCTGGGCCGAGCTAGAACGCGTCGCAAATCTTCTGAATAACCGCCCGCGCCGCTGCCTCGGCTACAGAACCCCCAACGAAGTCTTCCTCAAATAATCTGCAACCTCAAATTGCATTTGAGATGACGCAGCGCCTTCGTAGTTCTGCTTTCAGGCGGTCGTCGCATCAAGTCCCCGTTTGCTTGAGCCTCTCGGCTGCCGCCTCCAGCAACTGAAATTGACGTTTGCCGAGGCGAACAAGCGGACGCTTCGATTGAACAAGTTGAACAGCCTCAGCCGCCGATGCCGCTTGGCCTCTGATAAGCAGCAGTAGTGCCGCCATCAATCCAGTTCTTCCGTGTCCTTCAGCACAATGAATGAAGACCGGCGGCGGCGCGGAATTGATCGCACGCGACCAATCCAGCAGTTGTTCGACCGACGGTACAAACCCATCGAGCACTTGGAAAAGAAGGTACGACTTTGAACGGAGTCGTCGCGGTTCAGAAAATTCGCAAGTGAGATCAATGACCGTTGCGATCTCGTCGGGCAACTCTGAAGACAACAACCGACGGCCAATGATGACTCCATCAGTCAATTCGTTGTGAGCCGGTTCGCGTTTCACAAGGCGCAGCGCGTACCAAGCACTCCACAAGTAGATCAAATACGGCAGCAACACGACGAGGTTCAGCGGCGCGAGCGTCCCGTCGGATTGCTTGCCGAATACTCGCGGACCGAATCGCAGATAGCCCAATGCAACTGTCGTGAAACTGATCGCCGGCCAAAGCAAAAGCAGATACCAGCCTCCTGAGAGCAAGGCGCGAATGGCCATCAGGCCGGCTGCGATCAAAAAAAGAATGCCGTACTTCATCGGACTCTGAAATCAAAGAGAAACGCTCAATCCACGAACACAAACTCGCTCACGTTGAACAGCACCCGGCAGAGATTCTCGAAGCCGTGCTTCTCGGCGTAGGCCGCGAACTCGGCTCGCGAGCGTTGTATCGGGCCTATCCAGAATTCACATCCGGCGGATGCCAACCAGCGGCAACCCAGTGGCGGCGAACGACGACGGAGATCAGATTGTTGAGTTGCAGAGCCACGATGGTCGCGCGACCAATCGGCGTCTTGCCGAGGATGCGTGTGCCGTCATCGCTCCAGACAAAATGCTCCGACCAACTTTGGCGGCGCGGATTGAACAACGGCACCAATTGCCCCGTGATTGGGTCGCGACACTCGGTTTGAGCGGACTTGGCGTTATTGCACAGCCGGCACGCGAGCCAAAGATTGTCTTCCTCGTCAGTGCCGCCACAGGCCGTCGGTTGCAGATGGTCCATTTCCAATTGTCCCAGCACCAAATGCTGTGGACTGAGGCAACAGCCACAACGCTGACCAGCCGCCTGCCGGACTCGGTCCCGCAGTTCGTCTGAAATGTACCCGCTCGTCACGGCTGCACCGGCTGTCGCAACCCGCGTTGAACCGCCTCACGCAGCGCCTCAGCCTTGCGAACCAATCCCTCTTGATAGACCTGCATCAGCGAAGCCAGTTCGGTTTGCTCGCTTGCCAACAATGATCCCGCCTGCTGCCGCTGGAGAAGTTCTGACAACCGACAGTCGTCTTCCGTTGAGAGTTCCAAGTCACAGGCTTTGAGCACTTCGTGGTCGGCGCACTGGTGAATGTCGCTATCTGAGGCCGTTCCCCACGGCTTGAGCGACAACTCGATGCTCTCGGCGAGCAGATCATTGACCGACTGCCCCGCACGCTGAGCGATGGACCGTGCCCGCGCAACAAGGTTCTCCGGAAGATCAATCGTTAGTTGAGTGCTCATTATTCGCCTCTCTCGAATCAATCACGTCGAAACGTTTCAAATTGACCGGGACGATTGTATGGTCGCGCTGATGGATTACGACACGTCAAAATCAGCTCGCTAATCCACGAACACAAACTCGCTCACGTTGAACAGGACTCGGCAGAGATTCTCGAAGCCGTGCTTTTCGGCGTAGGCCGAGAACTCAGCTCGCTCGCGATCGGTCGGAGACCGGCCGGCGATTAGCCGCAGCGCGAGGTCGATGCGGTCAGGGCCAGTTTTGTTCTCTTCCCCCAGCCGCCGAGCGAAATGCCGAGACATGCTCAGGCTGAGCCGGTTGTTGAGCAGCGACAGCGCTTGCAACGAGGTCAACGTCTCATCCCTTAGCGGCGTGCTCTGCGACGAGTCGGCACAGTCGAGCGTCGTCATGTACGGGTCCGGTTGCGACCGCACGATGAACCGATACACGCTGCGGCGATGCGAGGCCACGTCTTCGGGATCAAACTTGTGGTACTCGTAGTGCGGCGAGTGAGCGGTCTGCTCCAACGCGAACAAGTAGTAGCCCGGCCCGTTCATGCGGTGATTCATCCGGCCGGAGACGGCGAGAATTGAATCGCGAATCTCCTCGGCTTCCAGCCGTCGACGATTCATTCGCCACAAGAACCGATTGCCACCGTCGATGGTCGCGGCGTCGTCTCGATGAGCGGACTGTTGGCGGTAGGTCGAACTCGTGACGATCAGACGGTGCAGTCGCTTCAGCCCGGCTGTGGGCTGTGGGCTGATGGCTGTCGGCTGTCGATCCAAAGTCGAAGGGTTGGGATCACGGCCATCAGCCATCAGCCTACAGCCATCAGCCAGCTCAGAAGCCAGCCAGTCCAGCAACTCCGGATGCGACGGCAAGCGGCCCATGCGGCCGAAGTCGTTGGGGCTTTCGACGATCGCTTGGCCGAAGTGAAATTGCCAAACTCGATTCGCGATCGAACGCCATGTCGTCGTGTGATCGGGGCGAGTGATCCATTTGGCGAGCGCGGCTCGACGATCACCTTCGCGATGATCGGCGGGCAGCGAGAACTCGACGTGGACTTCGTTCAGAATCGGCAAGACTCCCGGCTTTGCGGCTCCGCGCGGTTGCAGGACGTTGCCGCGATGCAGGACTTGCACGTCGCGCGGTTTTCCTTTGGTCGGTTGAAATCCGCCTTGTGGATTGAAGTCGGTCGCGGCGGCGAGAACCATGCGGCCTTGCGGCAGCGTCGCGAGTTGTTGCTGGGCGGCCTTCAGGTCTTTGTCCAATTGCTCTCGGAGAGTGCGTCGTTCGGGAGTGTTGATGCGGTCGAGAATCGCCTGATGTTGCTTCTGAAGCACGGCGAGTTGCGTGATTGCGGCGGCGTCACCGGCTTGAGGCCAGATGCCGTCGGTCAGATTCTTCCTGCCCCAACGGATCGGGGCTTCGATCGAATCGAGAGCTGTGACTTCGGCCTTCAGGGCAACGTTTTTGCCGTCAGCGGTCAGCACTTCGACTTCGGCGAGCGCGAAGATGAAGTCCTTCGTTCGTTCTCGCAGCTTCGGGACCGTGATGCGCACGAAGCGAGCCTTCGTTCCCTTCGCGTCGATCATGATCGGCACGAGGCCGGGGTTCGGAACGTCGGTTTGTGTTTGGTCCGACACACTAGCCCGACGCGCAAGCGAGGGGTCGTCGGTCTGTGGCGACTTCGACCCCTCGCTTGCGCGTCGGGCTAGTTTCTCAGCGGCCTCAGCGACATCGACGCGATACCGCAACGGGAATCCAAACCCGGCTCCGATGCCGCCGAATTCGTCGTGGCAAGCATGCAACACGATGCGGTCGATCTCGATGACTTGGCCCAGATCAATCTGCGCCCACTTCGTCTTGTCCGGCGACGCTTCGATCCCGCTGTGATAGCCGTACTCCGGCTTCTTCGCGAGCGGCTGAGCTTTCGGCGTCAACTCGCGAATCTCTTTCTCCAGCCGAGCGAACTCTTCTCCGCCAGCGGTGCGAATCTCGGCATCCAGCGTCGCGATCTTCGCTTGCAGGTCGCGTTGCTTCGCCAGCAGGTCGCGTCGCTGCTGCTCGATCGACGGATCGAGATCGTAGGGCCGCTCGGCCCGATCGACGGCCGCGAAGACCGCTTGCAGGCCGTAGTAATGCTGCTGCGTGAACGGGTCGAACTTGTGGTTGTGGCACTGAGCACACTGAATCGTCACGCTGCAGAATGTGTTGAGCGTGGCCGTGACCATCTCGTCGCGGTCGTTGTGCCGAGCCACCTTGCCGTCGATCTTCGATTCGGGAACCTCGACGTGCCCGATAAAGTCCCAAGGCCCGGCCGCGATGAAGCCAAGTCCGAGGATTCCGTCCGGAGTACCGGGAAACAACACGTCGCCCGCGATCTGTTCTTCGACGAACCGCGCGTACGGCTTGTCTTCGTTGAACGAGCGAATGACGTAATCGCGATACGGCCAAGCATTCGGCCGCAGCTTGTCCTTGTCGTAGCCGCAGGTGTCGGCGTATCGAGCGACGTCGAGCCAATGCCGACCCCAGCGTTCACCATAATGCGGCGAGGCGAGCAGCCGATCGACCAAACGCTCATAGGTAGTTGGATCGGAATCGTTGACGAACTCGTCAACTTCATCCGGCGTCGTCGGCAGTCCAGTGAGGTCGTAGGTCAGCCGGCGGATCAGCGTGTGGCGATCGGCTTCGGGGGAAGGCGAAAGCTTCATCTCGCGCAGCTTCGTGAGAATGAAGGCGTCGATGGGATTTGAGATTTGAGATTTCAAATTTGAAATTTCAGATTTCAAAATGTTCACTCGCGGCCGCACGACCGGCTTGAACGACCACCAATCGGTGTTCGTGATGACTGAGTCCTCGATACGAAATCCCTCCGGCCACTTCGCCCCATCGGTGATCCATTTCTCAAACGCCGCGATCTCTTCGGCCTTGAGTGGTTCGCCGTTCTTCGGCATCAGCGGGCGCTTGCCATCTTGTGATTTGAGCACGCTTAGTAAGTGACTCTCTTTCGGGTTGCCCGGTTCGATGAATCCGCTTTTCGAGAGTTCCTCCAGTGACTGCAGTGCGAAGCCCCCTTTGTGATCGACGGAGTTATGGCAGCTCAAGCAGCGACGCTGAACGACCGGAACCACTTGATCGCGAAACAAGTCAGCTGCGGCGAGTTGCTCGGAAAGAGCCAAGCAGGCGATGACGCTGCTGAAAAGCCAACGGCCGATCTGTCGTGAAGTCATCAGTGAACCTCGAAGAGTGACGGTACCGCTGGTCCGTAGAATCCTGATTTTTTACCCCCGATGTTTTGCCTGCCCGTCTGAAAGTCGATCAAAAAGCGGGCAGGCAAAACATCGGGGGTAAAAAATCCTCACGGCTTCCGCACCGAGAAAAAGAAAACCACACGGATAAACCTACGGTGTGCGATCGCTAACGCCAAGAGTGTCTGGCGGATTGGCGAGGGCGCGAGCTGCAAATACAACCCGCTCCACAAGTCGATCGTCCATCGGAAACTCATCAGGAACACGACATGCCGCAGATCAACGCGAAAGTCCCTGTCGTCACGCAGCGGCTGGAAGGGGGGATCGTCAGCGGCGAGGTGCTTGGTTTTTCGGAGGTCTCTTGTAGCGACGATGAGATCGACGAAGTGCGGAATCAGCTTGTCGAGAACGTGTTGTATTGGCTGACGGACGTTGAAAACGCCGAGTTGCATCGACGCTGGTTGCCCGCTGGCGTCACGCCGTTTGAGGTGCGAGTGCGGCTCGAGCCAACTCGACGCCCCGGCTTGTGGCGCGAGCCGCTGGAGCTTGTCTTCCCAGCGGTTCGTTGGTGCCAGTCCGAGGACGCTCACGTTGCGTTCGTGCCGACGTTGGGCATCGAGGTGCTGGTCAACAAGGAAGACGAACTGCTCAAGCGGGCTGAAGACGAAGTCCGAGCGACATTGCTGCGAACCAAAGCCACGAAATCGTTGCGGTCACTGGTTGAGTTGCAGCGCGGACGCGACCTGCAAGTCGTCCTCGGCGACGTCGAGCACTTCGTATCGACGCCGAAGCAGCAAGCTCAGGACGAGGACAAGCCGGACGAGCCTGAGAAGAAAGAGTTGGCAAAAGTCGCGACGAAGCTCGACTGGCTGACGATGCCGCGTGCGTTCGAGCGGGACGAGTTGGTCCAACAACTCGCCGAGACACTCACCGGTCGAGCACCGCGCAGCGTGCTGTTCGTCGGGCCGAGCGGTGTCGGTAAGACGGCACTTTGGCACGAGCTGGTGCGACGACGTTCCGACTTCGCACTGTCGGATCGACCGTTCTGGGCCACGAGCGGTTCGCGATTGGTCTCCGGCATGACCGGCTTCGGAATGTGGCAGGAGCGTTGCGAAAAACTGCGGCGTGAGGCGGCGGATGCGCGAGCGATTCTGCATCTCGGCCCGCTGGCCGAATTGATGGAGGTCGGCAAGAGCGAGTCGCAAGGACAAGGGATCGCGTCGTACTTGCGGCCAATGATCGCTCGCGGAGAGTTGCTGGTCGTCGCCGAATGCACGCCGGAGCAACTCTCGCTGATTGAGCGGCAAGACACCGCGTTGCTGCGAGCGTTTCAACAATTGAAGGTGGAGGAACCAAGTCGCGAAGTCGGACTAGCGATCTTGCGGAAGGTCGCGCAGAACTCCTGGAAGACAACGGCCGAGTTGTTCGAGCCAGCCGCGATTGAAGAACTGGATCGGCTGCATCGCCGGTTCGCGACGTACTCAGCGTTCCCCGGTCGGCCGCTGCGGTTCTTGCAGAATCTGCGACGGGATCACCAGTCAGCGCCGGTGAGCCGGGGTGCGTCAGCCCCCGGACAAGGTGACGAAAGCGTCCGGGGGCTGACGCACCCCGGCTCACCGGAAGACAGGCAATCGCTGATCGCGCCGCGTGCTGTTGTCGCGGCGTTCGCGCGGGAGACCGGCTTGCCCTTGTGGCTGCTCGATGATGCAGTGCCGCTCGATTTGTCGGCGACGCGCGATTGGTTCGCGGAGCGAGTCATCGGTCAGCCGGAGGCGGTGTCGTTGGTCGTCGATCTGTTGGCGACCGTGAAGGCGGGACTGAGGCGTGAGCACAAGCCGCTCGCGTCGTTTCTGTTTCTCGGCCCGACCGGAGTCGGCAAGACGGAGATGGCGAAGTCGCTCGCCGAGTTCTTATTCGGAGCGTCAGCCGGTCACGATTCGCGGCTGATCCGGATCGACATGAGCGAGTTCTCCGATCCGCTGGCCGTGCAGCGTCTCATCGGCGGATCTTCTGAATCTGAGGGAATCCTGACTGCTCGTGTGCGCGAGCAGCCGTTCGCCGTCGTGCTGCTCGATGAGTTTGAGAAGGCGCATCCCGCGCTGTTCGACCTGTTGTTGCAGGTGCTCGGCGAAGGCCGGCTGACGGACGGGGCCGGGCGTCTCGCCGATTTTCGCAACTGCGTTGTGATCATGACGTCCAACCTCGGCGCAGCGACGTTTCAAAAGGGATCGGTTGGATTCGCGGGACAAAGTGTTGATCGCCAACGCTCGGCCGAGCACTTCGTGAAAGCGGTGCGAGAATTCGTGCGGCCGGAGTTGTTCAATCGGATCGACGGCATCGTTCCGTTCGGACCGCTCGACGAAGACACTGCGCGGAAGATCGTGGCTCGGCAGTTCGATTTGGTCCGCGAACGAGACGGCGTGAAGTTTCGCCGCATCACGCTCGACGTCGCTGACGGAGTCGTTGATCGTCTCCTGGAACGTGGCTTTGAATCGAGATACGGAGCACGCTCACTGAAACGAGTGCTCGAACAAGAGGTGCTCGCGCCGCTGGCGGAGCGGATCAATGGCTACTCCGGCGACAAAGTCTTGCGAGCCTCGGTCGCGATCACCGACGGTCAATTGGCGATGACCGTGCGAACTCAGGCCGATGCCGCAGGCCGGTTGCTGACGTCGGTCGGGGCGGATGTCAGCCAACTCGAAGCGGTCACGAAGCTGCAAGACTTGCGAGCCTCCGTGCAACGCTTGCAGCGCAGCCCGGTCGTGCTGGAGTTGGAGAACGAGGTCTTTCGGCTCGGCCAGCACGAGAATCGACTCCGCAAATCGCCGCGTGTGACCGAGGCGGAGATGCAGCAACTGCACCGCCTGTCCGAACGCCGCGCGATGCTGGCCCGGTTGTCAGAGTTGTTTGATTCACTGACGCAGCAAGAAGACGCCGCGTTGCTGTCGTTGTACGGAACCGGCGAACGTAGCCGCGTCAGCGAAATCGCGCCGACTTTGAGCGGAGTGGCGCTAGCCACCGGTGCCTCGGAATCGACGGTTTCCGGCGAATTACCGGCGGCTAGCGCCGTGCCGCTCACCTTACGAGACCTCTTGCTCGATCTGCATGACCTGTCGTTGACGGAGCCGAATCGGATTCGGATCTCGCTCCTCGCCGACGACAACGACATCTTGCGGCGCATGGCCGAAGCCTACTGCGACGCGGCGGCGGCGATCTCCGCGAACGTGACGATGTGGCAACTGCTGCCCAGCAGCGGAAAGCGGATCAATCTCGCGGAAGGGGATTGGTCGCTCGACAAGCTGACTTGGGAGCAAGCTCGGCAACCGGCCGAGCCGCTCAAGACCGAGACGTGGCAATTGCGACTGAAGACACAGCCAGGCGAAGCGATCCCGACGCCGTTGTTGCTGCGTCAGCGAATCCTGAATGCTCACGACTTCGTGAGCCGCGAACTGGCCGGCGTTCTGGGGCTGGTGTTGGAGATCGACGGCCCGCGCGTCTTTCACCGCTTCGCCGGAGAGGCGGGGTTGCATCGTTTCCTCCTCGCTCAATCGAAGCCGCAGTGTGTGATCGAGACCGCTCTGCCGAAGCTGATTGAATGGCTGCCGCCGTTCGGAGTCGGGCGCAAAGGGAGCTTGCAGCACTCATCGAAGTGCCGCGAGTACGACAACGTCAAGAACATCGTCGTCGATTCGGCGGTAGTGAAACCGCAGTGGTTCGCGCTCGATCGGTTGGTGGCAACGGTGGCGGAATTGATGGAGACCAAACACATCCGCACGGCGGAGGCGTTGATTGTTTAACCGCAAGCCGCAGGCGTGCGCGTCGCAGCACAGGCTGGCCAACGCGCACGCCTGCGGCTTGCGGTTAAACGACTCGTCGTCCAATAAGAATCACCCATGAAACTCACCATTCCCATCTACATCGAATCCTCCGCTCCCGCACCGGGGAAGCCGGTCGAGTACACGGTGCGGCCGTTGTTTCATTTGGAGTGGCGAGGCCGTTCGACCTGGTTGCAGAAGGCGATCAACGAGTTGGTGCGTGACGTGCGTGAGGAATTGATCAAGCTGGGTAAGTCGCTGCGGCACGACAAGCTCGCGGCGTGGGCGTTCAATCCGCCGGTCGAAACACAGCGGTGTGAGATTCGGTTGGAGATCGGCCAGCAGGGAGCGACGGTGAACCTCTTGGCGGTCGTGATGCCCGCATTTGGTCGTCGCGTCGCGTTCACGCCGAGCGTTCCTGAGGCGTGGTTTGAGCTACTTCCGGGAGAAGAGATCGAGACGCGAATGACCGAAGCATTGACCTCGCATCAGCGACAGCAAGAGCGTGGCGAGGGATCGCGTGAGCCTGCGGCTCGTGAATCAACACCGCGCGGATCGACGGACTTGAAAGACCTCACACTGAAAGGTTCCGCGTGGGTCAGCGAGATCGAGATCAGCCTCAAGCCGCCGCGCGTGCGGGATAAGCCGAAGCGGGATTTGTTCGCGTTCCTCGGCTCACAGGAAACGCTCGACGGCGAACACGAGTTGTACAAAGTCGGTCGCTGCTTGAATCACCTTTATCCCGACGATCTCGACCGCGTACTGCTGCGCGATCGGGAAGTGGCCGAGCTGTCGCGATTGTTGCTCGACGACGACAAGCGGCCGGTGCTGCTGCTGGGGCCGAGGCAATCGGGCAAGACCGCGATCATTCACGAGCATGTCTATCGCCAAGTGGAGCGGCACAAGAATCCGCATCGGGACAAAGAGGCGGTCTGGCTGCTGTCACCGCAGCGGTTGATCTCCGGCATGTCGTATGTCGGCCAATGGGAGTCGCGGCTGCACGCGATCGTGAAGCATGCCCGCGAGCGAAATCTGGTGCTCTGCTTTGACGATGTTCTGGGAATGTTCCAAGCGGGGAAAACGTGTCAGTCATCGCTGAGCGTGGCAGGAGTGCTCAAGCCGATCATCGAACGCCGCGAAGTGCGCGTGCTGGCAGAGATGACTCCCGAAGCGTTCCGCGTGTTGCGTGAACGAGACCGTGGGCTGGCCGATCTGTTTCACATCCTGCCGATCCACGAGTTGACCGGCGACGACAACCTGCGAGTGCTGATCGGCACGCAGCGGCAATTGGAAGCGCGACATCGCTGCCGATTCGGGATCGACGCGCTGCCGATCGTGATCGACCTGCAACGCCGGTACGCACGCGACACGGCGTTTCCGGGAAAGGGAGCGGGGTCACTGCGGCGGCTGGCGGTCAAGCAAGAGAATGCCGACGAGCCGATCACACGCGAGCATGTCATCGCCGCGTTCCACGAGCAGACCGGCTTGCCTCGTTCGTTTCTCGATCAGCGTCAAACGCTGTCGCCCGAGGACGTGCAGCGTGCGCTGCGCGAACGCTTCGTCGGCCAGTCGGATGCGGTGCAGGCGGCGGTCGAGATCATCGGGCTGGCAAAGGCGCGGCTGAACGATCCCGCTCGACCGCTGGCGTCGCTGCTGTTGCTGGGACCGACCGGCGTCGGCAAGACGCAGTTTGCGAAGTCGCTGGCCGCGTATCTCTTCGGCAGCGACGACCGGCTGTTGCGATTCGACATGAATGAATACGTCTCGGCCTCTGCCGTGCCGCAGTTGGTTGGCACGTTCGCTCAACCGGAAGGCTTGCTGACTTCGGCAGTGCGTCGGCAGCCGTTTGCGGTCGTGCTGTTCGATGAGATCGAGAAGGGACATCCCGACGTTTTCGATCTGCTGCTGCAAGTGCTCGGCGAAGGACGGCTGACCGACTCGCTGGGCCGCACCGCCGACTTCACGAACACGATCATCGTGCTGACGTCGAATCTCGGAGCACAACGGTCGGCCACCGGCTTGGGCTTCGGCTCGCGCGACGAAGATTTGCAGCGCGTGTCGATCCGCGCCGCCGAGAGCTTCTTTCGACCAGAGTTCTTCAATCGACTGGACCGAGTGATCCCGTTCGATCGGATCGCGCGCGAAGACTTGCAGCAGATTGCTCGCCTACTGATCGACAACGTTCTGCGCCGCGAAGGACTGGTTCGTCGACAGTGCGTGTTGAACATCGCTCCCGCCGCGCTGGAGTGGATCATCGACCAAGGGCACGATCCAGCGCTGGGTGCTCGCGCGTTGAAGCGTTCGATCGAACGGGAGCTGACTCGCCCGATCGCCGAGTATCTTGCGGGCATCCTGAGCGGCACGGCGCTAGCCGCCGGTTCTGCGATCGGTATCGGTGTGCTCGACGAACATCGGGGAGGCGAAACCGCGACACCGGTGGCTAGCGCCATTCCGCTCAAAGAGAGAGACCGTGTCGTTACGCTGATCGACCTGCAACGAGGCGAGCGTGGTTTGTTGGTCTCTGTGACGGAGCTGAACCGCCGGCTCGATGCGAGTCCGAACGATTTGGCAGACGATGTTGCCGTCCTAGCGGATTGCCAGTCCCGACTCACGGCGTTGAAAGCCTCGTTGTCTGAGTTACGACCGAGTGGGAGTCTGACCTCCGGAAAAACGACGCCGGCGCAGTCTCGATATCTCATCGCGCAGGACGAGTGCTTGCAGATGACAACTTGGTTGGACGAGCTTTCGATTGCGATTCGCCTGGCGGCGGAATCGGGCAGTAAGACTGACAATCAACCTCAATCCGCACACGCCGCGAAGGCCGTCTGGGACAAATTTCGCACGAAGCCAAGATCTCGTGGCAATGTGGCCCGTGCATTCGATGCCGACGACGAGATCGAAGAGTTCCTGTCCGAAGGGAATCTGCCGACACTGACTCGCGATGTTGACGTGCCGCGCGAATTACCGCAGGCCGTGTGGCGTTTGAGTTGGCTGGAACGTTTGGTGGCAGCGGATGAGTGCCGACTCGCGGAAGAAGTCACCGTGCGATTGAAGTTGCTCGATCGTTTGCGGACAGAGGTCTTGGATCGTTTTGTGGCTGGGTATCTTGCCGCATGGTCGGACGACGTCGGCTTGGAAGCACGCCGCATCGCCGAGCTGGAAACCGACGAGACCGAACGAGTGTTGGTCGTCAGCGGTTTGTTGGCTCAGGATTTGGTCGCGGGCGAATTGGGATATCACTTGCTTCGCAGCTCACCGCAGTCGCCACCGAGACTGCTGCTGGTCTCGGCCGGGAAATCGGCGGATGAATTGATTCGGGAACACGACGAAGCGGATGGAGAACTCGGACAACTGAAGATCGAGATGCTGCGCGACGCGGCGTTTGAACGACTAAATAACCCGAAGCGTTAGCGAGGGCGAACGTTTCACCGGACTCCGATGACGAGAACACTGCCGTGAATGTTGTTGTTTGAAGCGTTCGCCCTCGCTGACGCTTCGGGTTATTTTTTGGAGACCATTCATGCCAACCACCTACCGCTTCTCCGCTCTCGTGTGGCAAGACGCCGCTGGGTGTTTCTCCGCTAGCGTTGTCGAGTGCAGCGAGCGTGCGTCGCTGGGACGCACCGCGAAAGAAGCGATCGAGCAGTTGCGGGACTTGCTCGAATGGCGTTACCGACAGGAGCCGTGGCGCGATCCGCCTGATCTGGAGGAGGCGGAATTGCTCACGCTGAAAGTCACGTTGCGCCCGGAATACTTCGATGAGAAGTCGCGACGTCGCTCGCCGCTGAATGAACCGTTTGACCTGCGAGTCCCCTGCGTCGTTGGTCGGCAATCGAGCGGGTTGCGATTGGCGGCGGCTCCGTTGCTCGACCTGCGGTGGAACGTTCACGAACAAGATGATGTCAAGGCGTTGATCACTCATTCGGTGCAAAAACGGTTGGAAGGGATGACTCCGCAGCAGTTGTCGCGCTTCGTCCCGCCCGGCGGTCTGCGGTTGGAGGATGTCTTCGTCTCCGTCGAACGGCGGCGCGAGCCAACTCGACCGATGATGAAGTTGGCGACGCTGCCGCGCGTCGCCGAGCCGCTGGGTGATCCGAAAGTCCGCTCGCTGTTTGGCCGAGCTTGGGAACGAGACCGAGAAATTCAGGAACTCGCCACGCGACTCTCCGCCGATCGCACGAGCCTCTTGCTGTTGGGCGAATCGGGCTGCGGAAAGACGACGCTGTTGTGCGAAGCGCTGCGTCAGGTCGAACGACAACTCGGCGAACAAGACAAAGCGGACGAAGACTCCTGGGAACGCAAGCCCAGCCGCCGTTTCTGGCAGACCAGCGCAGGACGGCTGATCTCCGGCATGAAGTATCTCGGCCAATGGGAGGAACGGCTGGAAGAGGTGATTCGCGAACTGCACGAGATCGAAGGGACGCTGTGCGTCGAGAGTTTGCTCGATCTGGTGCGAGTCGGCGGTCGCGAGCCGACCGACAGCCTCGCGGCGTTTTGCATTCCGTACATCCAACGTGGCGAACTGCGTCTGCTGGCCGAAGCCTCGGCGACCGAGTTGGACGCTTGCCGCCGATTGCTCCCTGGTTTGGTCAATCTTTTCCAAGTGGCGAGCGTCGCGCCTCTGGATCGCGCCGCAACAACGCGCGTGTTGACACGGATCGCTGGCAATCGAGAGGGCGAGGCTCCCGCCGAGCCACGAACGGTACATCGACTCGGCTCGGCGGGAGCCTCGCCCTCCCAACTGCGACCAAGCGACCTCGCCGCCGAGCGAACCGTGCAGTTGTTTCATCGCTTCGAGCCGTACCGCGCTTTGCCCGGTGACGCCGTTCCATTTTGGCGAGACGTACTCGAACGAACCGCACGCGAGAAGTTGCCGGAAGTGACGAGTCCTTTCGTGGTGACTCAATTCGCACGTCGCACCGGAATCTCCGACCTCTTTCTGCAAGACGATCTGCCGCTACCGCGCGAGGATGTCCTGACCGCGTTTCGCCGCGACATCATCGGCCAAGACGCGGCGTGCGAAGCGGCCACGGATGTCGTTGTGCGATTCAAATCGAGCATGAACGACCCACATCGGCCGCTGGGCGTGTTGTTGTTCAGCGGCCCCACCGGTGTCGGCAAGACGGAACTGGCGAAGGCCATGTCGCGCTATTTGTTCGGAGCCGATCGCGAGTCCGCGACAACGCGGCTGATTCGGCTCGATATGAGTGAGTACGCCAGTCCTTGGGCCGCCGACCGACTGCTGCTCCGGGCCGACGGTGAACCGAGCGAGTTCATTCAACGCATTCGCCGCCAGCCATTTTCCGTCGTGCTGTTTGACGAAATCGAAAAGGCTCACCCGAACATCTTCGACGTCTTGATGAACGTCTTCGACGAAGGCCGGCTGACCGATCGCTTCGGACGTGCGACGATCTTTCGCAGCGCCGTGATCGTGCTGACGTCCAACTTGGGGGCGAGCAGTTCCCGCCAACTCGGCTTCGGCGAACGAGGCGACTCCGGCCGGTACGAGGCGGCGGCTCGCGAATTCTTTCGTCCGGAGTTCTTCAATCGGCTCGATGCCGTCGTGCAGTTCAACGCGCTGCCGGCGACAGCGATCGAAGCGATCACCGAGAAGGAGCTGCGCGACATCGCATCGCGCGAAGGTTTGAAGAAGCTCAACCTGCGACTGAGCTGGTCGCGCGAGGTGGTCGCACATCTGGCCCGGACGGGATTTGATTCGCGTTACGGCGCTCGGCCGCTTCAGCGAGCGATTGAATCGCAGGTCGTCACGCCGTTGGCTCGACAGTTGTTGGATGAGCCAGTTGCTGCCGGGGCCACCGTCGCGCTGAGTTTGAATTCCAGCGGCGAGATCGTGCTGTCGTAGCCACGTTCGCCAGAATGTGGGTTGCCCGCAGCCCCACCCACGTTCTGGCGAACGTGGCTACGACTGCTATCTTTTGTTCGGCTTCTTGTTGTTCTTGTTGTCGTTGGCCTTGTCGGCGGCTTCGGCTTGTTTGACTTGTTGGATTTCGCGCCCGAGCTTGGCGGAGTCGGCGGCGAGTTTGTCGCGAATACGTTGCATCTTTTGGCCGGCGACTTCGGTCGCGTTGGCGGCGGCTCGCATAGCTTGCAGAGAGGATTTGATTTCCGAGTCGGCGTCGATCAGATCGCGAGTCTTCGCACGGATTTGATTGACTCGGTCCTGAGCGTCTGCGAGTTTCGCGCGTGCGGACTTCGCTGACGAATCGGCTTCGAGTGCGGTCAATTCCAGGTCTCCGGTGGCCATTTTGTCCTTGCTGGCCTGAGCGATCTCTTTGCGTTTCGCATCGGCCGACAATCCCTCGTCGGCGCGGATGGTCTTCAGGCGAGCCTCGGCCTCGGCGACCTTCTTTGCGGCGGCTTGATACTCGGGCTTGGCCTTGAGCGTCTTGAGCACGGGAGCGGCGGCCTCGTCATACGCTTTCTTGGCCGCATCTTGATCCGCCAGAGCCTTCTCGATGCCGGAAGTCTTCTCGTGCTTGGCCTCGATGCGTTTTCGGACTTCGTCCAGTTTTTGACGAGCGGTTTTCTCTTTGCCCTCGGCATCGGCCAGCACCTTCTGAGCGTCCTGCAAATCTTTCTGGTCGTCCTTCAATTTGTCCTGCGCCTGTTTGACGTCCTTCTTTTCGTTGTCGATCTTCTGGTCGTCTCGCTTTTCCTGCGCGGACTTGCCTTTGTTGTTCTTGTTGTCGGCCAGCGACGGTGAGGCGAACACCAGCAGGGTGAGCAGCAAGCAAGCGGACGAAATCCAGAATCTCAACATGATTGGCTCCAGACACACTGAATCAGAATTGCTCACTCCGAGTCCTCTGTGTCTCTGTGGTAAGTCATTTCACCACAGAGACACAGAGGGCACTGAGAAGAAGGATGAAACACGACCCTATGATGGGGCGTTCTTTCGATTAACTCAGAACCTCTTCGATGACCTGGCCGTGATCGAGAACGAACATTGGGCGGCCTTCTTTGTTGGCGACGCGAGATTCCTGGTCGATGCCCAGCGAGTGGTAAATCGTGGCGGCGATGTCGGCCGGGCCGAAGTGTTTCGTCGTCGGATACGCGGCTTGCTTGTCGCTGGCACCGACAACTTGGCCGACTTTTGTGCCGGCTCCGGTGAAGAAGATGGAGCCGCAAGCACCCCAGTGGTCTCGGCCACCACCCTTGTTGATCTTCGGAGTGCGGCCGAACTCGGTGAGGAACACGACCAGCGTGTCGTCGAGCAAACCGCGCTGCTTGAGGTCATTGATGAGCGCGGCGAACGCCTTGTCCATGCCGGCGACGTGGTAGCCGCGCATCGCCATCTGGCTGATGTGCGGAAATTTCTGTTCGGGAACATTGTGGTTGTCCCACAGGTTGCCGTAGTCCGGGTCGTAGCCGTAATCGACCATCACGAATCGCGCACCCGCTTCGACGAGCCGGGCGGCCATCAGACATCGACCGCCGATTTTGGTTCGGCCGTAGGTTTCGCGAACAGCTTCCGGCTCTTTGCGAATGTCGAAGGCGTCCCGAATCTTGCCGGAGGTGAGCAGGCCCAGCGCGCTGGAAAAATTGCCGTCCACCGCTTCGGCCAGTCGTTGTTGCTCGATGTTGCGCTGCGCTTGATCGAAGGTCTGACGCAGGGCAACTCGGCGATCGAGTCGCGTCAGCGAAACACCATCCGGCATGTCGAGCATTTTGGGACGCAGGTCTTCGTCGCTGAGCGGCGACGGGTTTTCGGATTTCTCGCCGACGGTGAAATCGGGCTGCTCCGGTTGTCCGCCGACGCAGAACGGAGCGTACTGGTCTCCCAACCAACCACCGACGAACAAGGCATACGGCGGCGGGCCGGGCCGAGTGATCCCCGGCACGGCGATGTAACCGGGCAGTCCATTTCGCGAGCCTTGCAGATGCCACACGAGCGATCCGATGTTTGGCTCGGAGAAGAGCTGAGCCATCGTCACCTTACGGCCGGAGAGCGTGTAAGCCTGGCTCAACAGATGATCGTTGCTGTCGTGCGAGAAGCTGCGGACGACAGCCAGTTGATCGGCGATCTTCGCGAGGTTTGGACAGGCTTCGCAGAACTGCACACCGGGAAGCTTTGTGTCGATGGCGTTGAGCGTTCCGCGAATCTCTTCGGGGGCTTCCGGTTTCGGGTCAAACGATTCCAGATGCGTGACCCCGCCTCCCATCCACAGATAGACGACCGACTTGGCTTTGCCGAAGCTGGCGGAGTGAGTCTCGTTCGCCGTGGCAACCGTTCCCAGCGCGGAAGGCACGAGCGTCGCGGCGACGCTGACCGAGCCGACTCGCAGCACATCGCGGCGATTGACCAGCGAGTGGCCGGGACCGAACAGAGGATCGAGTCGAGACAGTTGTGGCATGGTGGCGAGACCTCGTCAGGAAAGTAGCCGTCATCGCTCCGCGTGACGAGCCGAACGTGCGACCGGCGTCGCTTGGCGATTCGGCTCATCACGCGGAGCGTGATGGCTAGTGCGTTTGCAAGTGGATTGAATCAGTGAGGTGTAAGTCCTCGTCGAAGTTGGTTTGAACTTTGTATCCGAACGTAACTGCGTCGTCGTGAGACGGGGTGGAGAGCAACGG
>SYJG01000007.1 GCA_005798445.1 Planctomyces sp. | reverse complement strand
GCTGGAAGAGATCTACCAGCAGAGTCTGGAGATCGAATTGGAGTTGCGAAGTGTCCCGTTCCGGCGAAAGGAAGAATTGCTGGTCCATTACAAGGGCCGCGTTCTTGATAAACGCTACATCCCGGACTTGTTTGTCTACGAACGCATTGTCGTTGAATTGAAATCGGTTTCGGCAATTGCTCCTGAACATGAAGCCCAGCTCATCAATTACATGCGAATCACGCGTTCCCCAATCGGTTACCTGATCAACTTCGGCCCGATCGGGAAGCTTCAATACAAGCGATTTATACTCTCGGAGTTTCTCGCCCCATGATTAGCGTTCATCAGCGTGAATTAGCGGTTTCAATGCCCCATACGCGACGCGACCTCTTGCAGTCGCTCGGCAGCGGCTTTGGCATGCTCGCACTAGCGGGCACGTTGAGCGACGCGGGGCTGTTGAGCAGCGCGTTGGCTGCGGGACCGAGCGCGTCGAGCAATCCGCTCGCGCCGCGCAACGGCCACTTTCGGGCGAAGGCGCGGGCGATTGTGCAGCTCTGCCAAAATGGAGGACCGTCTCAGATGGACCTCTTCGACAATAAAACGGAGCTGTCGAAGCGCAATGGGCAGCCGCATCCTGAGCAGGTCGAGGTCTTTCAACTCGGTAACAAGAACGTGCTGATGGGGACTCCGTTCCGATTCGCGAAGCACGGGCAGTGCGGCATGGAGTTGTCCGAGATCATCCCGCATCTCGCCGGAGTGGCCGACGACTTGTGCCTCGTGCGGTCGATGTTCACCGAGAACAACAACCATCCCTTCGCACTCAACATGTTGCAGACAGGCAAGACGTTTAACGGGCGACCAGCGATGGGTTCGTGGATCGGCTACGCGCTCGGGACCGAGAATCAAGACCTGCCGAGCTACATCGTTCTGCGCGATCCAGCGGGCTACAACACGTCGGGCAAGATGGTCTGGGCGAGCGGTTGGCTGCCCGCCGTCTATCAAGGGACCGAGTTCAGTTCGTCAGGCACTCCGGTCTTGCATCTGCATCCCGCGCGGTCGGTGTCTGCTGAATCACAAGCACGCTCTCGCCGCTTCTTGCAGGAACTCAACGCGACGCATCTCGAAAGCCATCCCCGCGAATCGGAACTCGAAGCTCGCATTCAGAACTTCGAACTCGCGGCGCGGATGCAATTGACCGCGACGCAAGTGCTCGACCTCTCCCAAGAGACCGCCGCAACGAGATCACTTTACGGGCTCGATAACCCGGCGACGGCGGGTTGCGGCACGCGCTGCTTGATGGCTCGGCGGCTGATCGAGTCGGGCGTGAGATTCGTGCAAGTCTTCCCGCCGCTCGATCCGTCGTTTCAACCTTGGGACAACCACTCCAATCTGAAGAACGATCTGACCAAGATCTGCGGTCACGTCGATCAACCGAGTGCGGCACTCATCACGGACCTGAAGCAACGCGGCTTGCTGGAAGACGTGATCGTGATGTGGACCGGCGAGTTCGGTCGCTTGCCGATCACCGAAGGCGCGAACGGCCGCGACCACAACCGTCACGCCTTCAGCCTGCTGCTCTCTGGCGGCGGCTTCAGAGCGGGTCACATTCACGGAGCGACCGACGAGTTCGGCTACAAGTCGGTCGAGAACCGCGTCAGCGTCCCCGACCTGCACGCGACGCTGCTGCATCAACTCGGCATCGACCACACGAAACTGACTTTCACGCACAGCGGTCGACCGGAGCGATTGACCGACCCGGACGTGACCGGAGCGCGAGTCGTGAAGGAGCTACTGTCCTGAGTCGTAACCATTAGCTTCAGAACGGCCCTTGATTCGAAGTCCCCTCGGCAGGAAGGTGAGCGATGCCACGTTTTTCAGACATAGCGACACATCCTCGACTCTCACGGCGAGTTGCTCAACGCAGGACGCTCGACGCCGGAGCGCGCGTGATGGAGTTCGACCGGCATCGTCAGACGGCCGTTTCGATGCTGCTCGAAGGTCGGGTCCACAAGGCGCTTGATGTCCACGCAGCCGACGATCGGTTGCAGGATCGCTATGGACGAAACTCATTCGGCTGGTCGCTGCTGATGGCGCGGCAACTCGTGGAAGCAGGGGTGAGCCTGGTGCAGGTGAATCTCGGCAACGATGAGTCCTGGGATACTCATGAAGCCGCCTTCCGGGTCTTGAAGGACTTCCTCCTGCCGCCGACGGATCGGGCCGTCTCCGCGCTGATCGAAGACCTTTCGGAACGGGGCCTGCTCGACGACGTGCTGATCGTGATGGCGGGCGAAATTGGTCGGACACCAAAAGTCTTCACGTTCCCCGGAGCCGAAACCAAGCTGCCGGGACGCGATCATTGGGGAGCCGTCCAAACCGTGTTCTTCGCCGGCGGAGAGCGACGATCACCGGGGCTAAGTAGACCGAACAAAGTCTTTTGACGCCCTCCTGTCTTCTCCGTGTTCTCTGTGCCTCTGTGGTAAAACAATTTAACCACAGAGGCACTGAGGCCGCGGAGAAAGAGAAAATCCTGCATTTGGAATTCCTTGATCATCGCTCCGTATCCGAACCAGTGCCCCTGATCCTCAATGCCAGGAACGAACCCATGAACCTCTCCCGCAGAAAGTTTCTGAAAGCCAACGGGGCGATGCTGGCGTTGCCGTTCTTGCACTCGCTGGCGGTTGGGGAGGACAAGGCCACGATCGCGGCCAAGCCGAGCAAGAAGCTCGTCATCATGTATATCCCCAACGGGATCGTTCGCCGTGGCTTCTTCCCCGGTGAGGAGAACGCGGAACTGCCGGGCTTCATCGGCGGGTTCGACGCGGACAAGACGAAGGAGCAGCGGCGAATCGCCAACCTGCCGGGGATCGTTCCGTTGGAACTGACTTCGACCATGCAGCCACTGGCCGAGCACACCAACGACGTCACGCTGATCACCGGGTTGGAGCGAACTTACAAAAATGGCCAAGACGTGCATGCTCAAGGGGCGTCGTGCTATCTGACGAGCCTTTCGCCAGAACAGGCCACTGCGAAAGGAGTCCGGCATCCCAATGGGCGGACTCTGGACCAGGTCATCGGCGATGCCGTCGGCCATGCGACGATCTTCAATTCGCTCGAGATCAGTTGCAACGGCTTCACGGCCGGGAAAGAGCCGATTGAGTTCGACAACATCTCCTGGTACGGCCCGGACAAGATCGCTCCGTCGATCCGTGATCCGCAGAAGCTCTACGACCGGCTGTTCCTGCGAGACAGCTACCGGAATCATGTCGCCGATGTCACGGACCTCGTGCTCGCCGACGCGAAGACGCTGACGAAGAAGCTGGCTCGCGATGACCGCGAAACGATGGGCCGATTCATGGAGATGATTCGCGACATCGAAGTCCGCATCGAGAAGATGAGCAAGCTGCTGGCCGGCGTGGACGTGAAGATTCCGAAGAACGAAGTCCTGCCGCGCGGCGATTACATTCGCTTGCAGACTGATTTGATGCTCCTCGCGTTCCAGATGGGGATCACGAACGTCAGCACGTTCATGATCGGCCCCGAGCGCTGGGATGCGACGCTGATGTACGAAGGGGTCTTCGACAAGCCGGTGCAGCACCACAACATGACTCACAACCAGAAGGGGGACGGCTACAAGGACGTGCAGAAAATCGACCTCTTCCACATGCAGCAATACGCCTACCTGCTGCGGCGGATGAAGGAGCTCAAGGAATCCGACGGCAGCACGATGTTGGACAATTCGCTGATCACCTACGGCGCGGGCCTGGGCGATGGAGCGACGCACCAGTTCTACGATCTGCCGATGATCGTCGCCGGCAAAGCCCAAGGCCGGATTAAGCAAGGCCGTCACATCAAAATGAAGAGCGGAACGCTGAACTCGAACCTGTGGCTGACGGTCGCCCAACTGATGGGTTTGGAGATCGACTCGTATGCGGACAGCACGGGGGTCGTTTCCGATCTGTGGACGTAGCCGTGATCAGCCGGAACGCGACCGGTCAACGAACGGCCTTTGACCAACTCTTTTTACTCTGCGTTCTCTGTGACCCTGTGGTTCAGGATTTGACCACAGAGTCACAGAGGACGCAGAGAGGGAAAGCGAATCGACAACTCATCCGAATTCCGCCGACAACTGTCAGAACTCATTCCGCGACGAACGGAGCGTTCGGTTCAGGAAACCAATTTCGATGCGATGCAAACAAGTCGTCTCCCCGTCCTTCCTGCTGTTTGGCATTTTGTTGGCCATCGTCACGGCCGAGTGCCGGGCCGATGAGGTTGGTGACTTCGTGAGGCCGTTGGTGGCCAAGCACTGCCTCAAGTGTCATGGCGGCGACAAAGTCAGTGGCGATGTCAGTTTCAAGCCGATCACAACGGCGGCTCAGTTTCTGGCGCAGCCGGTGCTCCTCAACAAGATGATCGACGCAATTGATTCCAACGACATGCCGCCCGAAGGCGAGCCGCCGTTGGATGAGAAGACTCGCACGCGGTTGCTGGCCACGCTGAAGACGATGCTGCGTGAAGCGACCACCGGCCAAGACCGAGCGCCGTCGCAGATCCGGCGGTTGAATCGGTTTCAATACAACAACTCGGTGCGCGATCTGTTTCAGTTGAAGCTCGACGTCTTCGAGTTGCCCGAAAAGCTGATGACGCGGCACGACAGCTACCTGCATCTCGCATCCAGAAAGATGCCAGACAAAGTTCGCGCGGCGTCGCTCTCGCTGAATCCGAAAGCCGGGTTGCGCGATGTCAAAGCCTTTCCGAAAGACCTGCGAGCCGAACACGGATTCGACAATCAGGCGAATCAGTTGACGCTCTCTCCGCTGCTGTTGGATGCCTTCCTGCGACTCAGTGTGTCGATCGTCGAAAGCCCGGATTTCAACGAGCAGACTGTCGGTCTCTGGAACGAGTTCTTTCGGCAACCAGCGGAAGGGACGGAACCGCAGGCCGAAGTGAAACGCCGGCTCGAACCGTTTCTGACGATCGCCTTTCGCGGCCGAGTCGAGCCGGAGACGCTCGACCGATACACGGCCTATGCGACGTCGAAGATGAAGCAGGGGCTGGCGTGGACCGACAGCATGAAGAAGGTCGCGTCGGCGGTCTTGTCTTCGCCGATGTTTCTGTATCGAACGGGAGCTGCGGACGTCCAAGAAGCCCGGTTCGAACTTGCATCGAACCTGTCGTACTTTCTCTGGGGGAGTTGTCCCGACCAGGAGTTGTTGCGGCTGGCCGAGAGCGGTGAACTCGCCAAGCCTGACGTGTTGAACCAGACGATTGAGCGGATGCTCGCCGACCCGAAGATTGAACGCTTCTTGGATACGTTTCCCACGCAGTGGTTGCAGCTCGAAAACGTCTTGGCCGCGACGCCCGATCCGCAGATCAACAAGTATTTCAAACTCGACCAGGACAAGCCCGCCGGTTTGCAGATGCTGCTTGAGCCGCTGTTGCTGTTCGACACCGTGTTCGTCGAAGACCGGCCGATCGTGGAACTCATCGCGCCGCAGTTCAGCTATCAAAGCGACTTCTTGAAAACGTGGTACACGTCCGAGTTGAAGCCCCCGCCGGTGGACCTCAAGAAGATCGCGGATGACAACCGGCGGAACGACGAGCAACGCCAGCAACTGGAAGCTGCGATCAAGGCCGCTCGGACGGACATCGACGTGCTCGTCGAACCGGTGAAGACCAAACTGCTGGCCGATCGAAAAAAGGACGCCAGCGAAAAGAAACCGATCGACCTGAAGCCGTTCGCAGCCTGGGAATTCAACGGCGACTTGAAGGAGTCGCTTCGCTCTCTCGATCTGACGGCGCATGGCAAGATCGAGTTCAAAGACGGCATGGCGGTCCTCGATGGTGCCTACCTGCAAAGCCCCGGTTTGCCGATCGAGCTGAAGGCCAAGAGCTTGGAAGTTTGGTGCCAGGTTCCCAATCTCGATCAACCCGGCGGCGGGGTGATGGGCATTCAAGGCCCCGGTGATTTCTTCGACACGATCGTGATCGGCGAACGACAACCGCGACACTGGATCTCGGGCAGCAACGTATTCGCTCGCACCGAGGACTTCCCCGAATC
>SYJG01000051.1 GCA_005798445.1 Planctomyces sp. | reverse complement strand
GTTCGCAATGCAGAGGTCGAGGGTTCAACTCCCTTCCGCTCCACTGGAAAAGCCTTGTTCGCAAACCCTGCGAACAAGGCTTTTTCCTTTGGTTTCGCAGGGTTTTCGTCATTCGCTCGGCGCGTCGTTGGTCGATCGGCTTTTCCCGATGCGATGACAGGAAACGACCCCAGAAGTCTCGATTTGCCAGCATCAGGTGAGTTCGTTGGTGAGTCTTTTGGTGAGTCCGTCGAACGCCAACTCTCTCGGCAATCTGTTCCGGTGGCTCGCATCGCGGTTCGATTCGTCGATGGTGAGGCGTTGAGGTTGAGCGACGGCAGCGAGTCCAATGCTCCGCACACGTCCAACAGCTTCGGGTCGGTGTAGGCGTTCATCGTCAGGTCGATCGTGGAATGCCGCATCGCGGCTTGTGCCGTTCGTGGTGTCACTCCCCCCTTGGACAGCAGCGTTGCGAATGTGCCTCGCAAGGCGTGAACGTCCAACGTCCGCCCCCGTTCGTCACGCTTCGGAATGCCGGCGGTGTTCAAGTCACGGTTGAGGATTTGCACCAACCCGGCGGGAACGCGAAACAATCTTCGGTCGCTGTCGGCGTCAGCGTTGTGGTCGCGTAGGCGAAGCGTGGAGACGCTGGGCACGTCGGACAGCCATTCTCTCAAGTCGTTCGCCAAGTCGAGCCGCAGTGGGATTGTGGAGCCTTGGCGATTCTTCTCGTATGCCGCGTCGAGTTCCACGAACGGCATCGGCGCGTCGAGATTGAATTGCCCGACCGTCAACGATGCGAGTTCACCTTTGCGAAGCCCGGTCAAAACGAGCGTCTTGTAAATCAACGCTCGTTCGCGTCCGAGACGTTCCAACTTCGCCACGAAGTCAGGATTCTTGGCGAGGCGTTCCCGCGCACGGACAACCGCCGCTTGCAGTCCGTCGAGCGTCAACGCGGCCAGCTTCCAATTCGACCGCTTGCGTCGATTGCCGGCCCCTTCGCTTTGCGTGACGTCAGGGGCGGTCGTTTCCCGACCATACTCGGCGAGCGGTCGCCAGCGTGCGACGTCCAGCAGTTGCATCAACTCCGCTTCGGTCATCGACCGGCGTTGTCGGCGACGGTCGAGCTTCGCATCGGCTTTCGGCACTTTGGAGAACGGGTTCGCAGAGAGACGGTGAGTCTCGACACACCAGTTGCCGAAGCCAACCAACTCTTGCCGGTACTCGTTTCGATTCCCCGGCGACATTCCATTGGCTTGCTGACAGTTGAGCCAGCGTGTCAGGGCTTCGGCCGAACAATCGGCCAGCCGTCCAAAGCCGCAGTCGTCGGCGAGACGATCCAACCGCGACTTCGTGTTGGCGATGCGAACTGACGACAGCCCTTTGGCGGTTCGGTGTTCGTGAAACGCCGCGAAGTGCTGGTTGAGCGGCGTTAGCTGGTGGTCGGCGGTCGCGTCTTCGGCGGATGAAATGATTTCGCTGCGGACCAGTTCGGCTCGGCGTTCCAATTTGCTGAGAACCGACCGGGCGGCATCTTCATCGCGGCAACCGGTCGAGACTTCGCGGATGACGCCTTGCCCGTTGCGAAACTTGGCCGTGTATGTGGCGGCCACAGTTTGAATCCGTAGCGTACCATCCTCGCCGGACGTCACCTTGGCCGTTCGCGTCTTGCCCTTCGCGGGCTTCCAGCGTGCGAAGCGTTGTCCGGCCTTGGTGAAGACTTCCGCGCCAACGGGCAGCGGTCGAGTCCGTGTTTGTCGAAAGACGGTTCCCATCACTCGGCCTCTTGTTTCACGAGCACCAATCCGAAATGACGCGCCAGCTTGTCCGCACAGTCGAGCCGCAGGCTTTGCGACTCGCTGACGAATCGACCAATCGAGGCACGTTGCACCCCGGTCGCTTCGGCCAGGGTGAGCAACGGGATTCCCGATTCGCGAATCGTTTGACGGAGCATGTCGGACATCGTTGGCGGTTGTTTCTTTTTCGGCTTTGGCATGGTGCGATATTTATCGCAGAACGTGACTGACTTGAAAAGCGTGAATCTGTGCGAACTCAGTTCGCTTGATCGGCAATCGCGGTTCGGCTGTTGGTCAGCCGCTTCAAGTCTGCCAACTGTTGCTCTTTGGATTTCGGCGGTACGACGGGCGGGTCGGGTTCGCGGTCGTCAAAGGTGAGACGTTCGGCCAGCTTCTCCGATGCGAAGTGTGGCCCGGTGAGCTTCGGAACCTCTCGTTGCTCAAGCCGGCGTGTGACCGGCTCGCCTGCGACGTTTGGTGACGTGAGGCAGCGGATTTGAGCCACGGGGATCGGTGCCGATGCGTAGCCCTCTCGCCCGTTGCTGATTTCGATGATGCCGGCCAGGCGTTCGGTTTGATCGGACGGCAGCTTGACCGAGCACAACGCCGAGTAGGTCGCGACGAACCGTTTTTCGAGCCAGTGCATTTCGTCGATCGGCGTATCGCACAGCAGCGGCCAGCCGCCGAGTTCACGGATCGTGGCGTTGATGGCCGCGTCGTCGAATGCCGGCGAGTCATACGCTCCGACTTTCGAGATGGCTCCGCGCACGGCCTGCCATGCGAGCAACGGTCGATCCTTCGCGTCGATGCGAGTCTCGGCCGCTCCCGACAGCTTTCGCAGTTCGTGAACGCTCGGCATGAATTGGCAATCGCGAATCGCCACCATCACACCGCGCTTCACCGCGTCGATGTCCAAGTCACTCAAGCCGAGTTCGTAGGCCCGCACGGTTATCGGCGTGATTTTCTGCCGCCACGATTCGGCCAGGATCGTCACACATTCGAGAATCTGTTCGGGGCGTGATTTGGTCTCACTCATTGCTCCGTCCCTCCAAACATTTCGAGATAGTCACGTCCGGCAGCACGGTTGCCACGCGGATCGTCCTGTTGAGCCGGCCGCTGGCCGTTCGCTTCCGCTTCAAAAATTCCTGACCAGCCGCCTGCGATGGAACGATTGACCGCCGCGACGAATCGCTCTGAACCTTTTGCGGCCCATTCGGCCAACAGCTTCGATTCCTGAATCGGAGTCAGCCGGTTCCGCTTTTGGCGTCGATGTTCGCGCCACTCTTCCAACGCTTGCCGCGTTTCCGGCGTGTCGAGTTCCGCAGGAACCGGGATCGGCTCTTGAGCCTTGCCCGTGTCTTTGGCCTTCAAGGCTTTGGCTGGCCGAACCTCACCAGCGGCGGCAGCCGCGCCTTTGTTTCTCTTCTCTTCAGTTCTGTTCTCTTCAGTTCTATTCAGCGGCACAACGCTGACGGATGCCGTCAGCACCCTGACAGATTCTGTTAGCGTGCTGACAGATTGCGGATCGTCAGCCGCCAGTTGTTCGACTTCCAACCAACCGATTTTCGGATGGCAGAGCATGTCGAACGCCTGCGCGAAGACTTCGGCGGGGCAACCCGTTTTCATGGCCAAGTCTTCGGCCGTGAGCGCCCCGTCTTCATCGGCGAGCACTCCACGTTGCGGACATTTGCTGGCGACTTGGACGATCAACACCCACGCCGCGAACAATGCCGGCCCGTTCTCCAGCGCGATGAGCCGGCGATAGCCCTTCCCGTCATGCTTGTTCGGGATCGGCACCCAATCGAGTTTCTTGTAATCACGCGACCGGGAGTTCTCGAAATGAACTCCCCAATCGCGCACGCGATACCGCATCGACATGCTTAGCCCTCCCCGTCGGAGAAGAGCGTCCGCTGTGCCGGCCGAGTTCGCCCCGCCGATGCGGCCAACGTCGTCAGATATGCGCGGCTCGTGTCGGTCGCTCGATATCGTCCGATCCTGCGACCATGCGCGACCGAGCGGCGAGTGTGCGCATCGCCCACGCGACGAAGCACACCCTCCGCCAGCAGCCGCGTCGTCACCGCGCCCCACGCTCTCTGCTCTACGCTCGACGGTAGCTCGTATCGGGCGTGAGCGTCATCGGTCGATGCCTCGCCCGTGTCGATGACCGCACAGAGCAGTGCATACGCTGCCTGCGCCTGTTCCGCCGCCGTAGCGCGGCGACGATGTCGTGATGATCGGCGAGCCATCACACACCGCCTTTCGGCCGGACGATGCGAACCGGCTTGCAGCCGCCGGCAATCCATCCCTCGATTTCGTCCAAATCCCAGCGGCGTAGCGCGCCAATCTTGTAGCCCCACGGCATACGGCCAGAGTCGGCATAGCGCAGGACCGTCCGGCTATCCATGCTCGTGATTGCTTCCACGTCGCGAACCGATCCGAGCCGTTTTTTCGGCGGGTTCGCCTTCTCATTGACCACCACGTTTTCCGTCATCGCTCAATTCTCCGAATCTGTGCCCGCGATGGCGGCCGACCCATTCGGGCGTCATTCGCGTGCAGGTACAGACCACAGAATTGATTGCGTTTCGGGAAATTGCGTTTTGACAGAAGGGGACAATGAAACAGTGGTTATGTCAGAAGCCGACCCCCAAATTGATTTCTGAAAAAATCAATTTGTTGCTTCGGAAGTCAATTTGTGGTCAACTTCGCTCGTTTCGTTTGTTTCGATTAGCCGATGGGAAGCCTGTCGGTCGGAGAAATTGAAATGGTCGCGTCAGCGTTGGAACTGCCGGAAACCTTCACGCCCTCGGAAGCCGAATCGCGGCAGGCGTCCGAGTCGAGCCGTCGCTTGTCCAAGTTTCTCGGATCGAATCGCAAGCGTGCGTCGGTCCCGATTCGCGTTCAACCGGACGACGAATCAGCGGAACCCATTTCGATCCCGATGTCGGCCTTTCGGATGCTCAACGACATCCTGACCGAAATGGCCAAGGGGAACGCGGTCACGTTGATCCCGGTTCACGCCGAACTGACCACGCAACAGGCGGCCGATGTGCTTAACGTGTCACGTCCGTACTTGGTCAAGTTGTTGGAGGAGAAAAAGATTCCGTTCCACAAAGCCGGGACGCATCGGCGAGTTCACTTCCGTGATGTGATGGCGTACAAAAAGCGGATCGACGCCAAGCGACTGAAGACGCTTGAAGAACTTGCCGCACTCGACCAGGAACTTGATCTAGGCTACTGACCGTGAGCCACTTCACCGCGCTGTTTGACGCCTGCGTTCTGTACCCGGCTCAACTGCGCAGCCTGTTGATGCACTTGGCCCTCACGGACCTGTTCCGAGCCAAGTGGACTGAGGCCATCCACGAAGAATGGATGCGAAGCGTTCTCGAAAAGTATCCCGACCGCACCCGCGCTCAGGTCGAGCGAGTCCGCGACTTGATGAACGAGCATGTTCGCGACTGCCTTGTGACTGGCTACGAAGACTTGATCCCCGCGCTGTCGCTCCCTGACCAGAATGACCGCCACGTTCTCGCCGCCGCGATTTGCGCCGGTGCGGACGTGATCGTCACCAGCAACCTCACCGACTTCCCCGCCAAGACGCTGGCCAAGTTCGACATTGAAGCTCAACACCCGGACGACTTCATCACGCACTTGCTCGACTTGTCCCCGAACATCGTCTGCGAAGCGGCCAAACGCCAACGAGCCAGCCTCAAGAATCCACCCAAGTCTGTCGCCGAGTTTCTGGAAGCCTTGGAACGCGCCGGCCTACCTCAAACCGTTGCCGGTCTCAAACAATTTGCCGCGCTGATTTGACGACGTGCGAGGCTCGATTCGCGACAGCAACGATGGACCGCCTCAGACTTCATCAGCCTTCACGACGCTGCGACCCTTTCGGCCTCGTCGCGGTGAATATCGGTTTTCATTCATCGCTGTGTTGGCCCGCGTCCAATGCGTCTCGAATGTGGCGAAGTTGTCGGGCACTTCGTAGCCGGTCAAATACATCACCATCGTCTCGTCTTGGCCGTTCAGATCGAACTCGTTGTTTCGACACCAGTCCCAAACCTCTTTCGCTTCGCAATGTTCTTTTCCTGTCACCGCCTCAACGTACTTCGCGGCGTAATACGCTTGCCACTGACAGCGGAGGAGCTTCGCGGTCTCTTCGGTGTCGGCTGTCGCCGCGGCTTCGATCGCTGGTTGGGGCGGGGTCGCTGTCGGCGTTGAACTCTCACCGTCAGGCGTCTTACCGGTGACAACTGCGGACCTGTCAGCAGTAGGTTCGGCGGGCGAGTGTGTGGGCGTTTGTTGTTGGACAAGTTCAGCACGGGCCTTCGCCTTCAATGCCCCAACAACAGCGCGTGCCCCCACAATCAAGTCATCAGTAAGACCGCGACCGGGATACATCGCGGAATAATGCAGTTCGGAGAGTTGCCACGATTCTAAACCGTTGATTTCGGCCAACGTCGTGAGTATCGCGGCATCATCTGCCCACTGCTCCCAATCGTCTTTATCCCAAACCAACGGATTGTGGTTGCCATTCAGCCAGGCCGTCAGGACATTTTCAAAGCGCGTGTATAATTCAATGCGTAACTGAGGGTCGCTGCGCAAATTGTCGGGGAGTTGCCACTCAGAAGAGTAAGGGTCGTTTTGAGCTTTTTGCATCGCCACCTGCGCTGCGATGTAGAGCGCACCACCATCGGGTGACCATTCGTTCGCGGTCGGTGCAGGTTGCTTTCCGCCGTCGTCGGCCGCCGCATTCGTCTTCAACGACTCGACGGGCGGACTGACCCTCATTTTGCTGTCGTCGGCCAATTTTTCGGCTGTCCATTGAAGCGAGAATCGCAAGTCGCGAATCGTGAGCACAGTCATTTCGACTGGACTAAATCGCTTCGCAAACTCGTCACGAAGAGAGACGGACTCTCGTTCAAGCCGCGTCTGCAATTCCTCCACAACAAGTTGAGCGGGATCGTCGGCAGTCAGACTCACTTTGACGCTTGATGGGCCAGGATCGGCATTTCCTTTTGCAACCGGCAACCAAACGCTTGCGTGATAATTGATCCGCTTGTCTCCAGGTTCGGCGTTGAACCGCTCAAGCTGTTGCGTAATCCAGTCACCCAGCGGCATCGAATCAGGGAGCTTGCTTTGCCTGTCCGCTTCCGCCTTCGGAGTCGGCGTCGATCGGTTGTTGCTGCGGGCTTCGTCCACCCAATGCAACAGAATGTCGATGGCTTGCACCGAAGCGGCAGCGAAGTCGGGCAGCGTCGCGTACCAATCGGTATCGGCAGGCAGACCGGATTCGGGGGCGAAGGCCGCTTTGGCTTGATCTCCGGTGCTTGGATACCGCCGGTTGCACCGAAGCGGAGACCAGACGACGTTTGCACTTCCCAACTCAAACACGGCCAGCACCCAACGCTTCAGCCCGTCACCCAACAATTGATGTCTCGCTGGCAAACCGCTCCACAGTTGTTTTTGAACCGCAGTGGGCAGCCCATACAACAGCCGCGCCGCGTCCTCACAAATCGCCTCCAAACTCTGATAACCCTTTAGCTGCACGCATCGCTGGATGACAGGATCTTTGGGAGGCCCGACGACCGGCCCGATGGGAGGGACAATGGCAGGGACGCCCCGAAGTGACCAAGTGGACGGTGATGACTTCACACTTGGCGAATCGTATCCGTCGGCCAACCCGAAGATTGGCGGTTTCTTGTCGCCCTTGTCGTGAACGTGAACCATCCACGCTTTGCTCGGTGAGCCAGGATCATTGACGGCTTGGAACCGCAACTTGAGTTCGTCGAGCGAAGACCGCAGACGATCAATCGGGACAGCATCCATCGCCATCGTAGCCCCCTTGTCATTCAGAGCGGGCCGTCTGGTGGGGGAGCGGGACAAGAGAACCGCTCACCCCACCAGACCGATTTCAGCGAAGACGGTTTGCAACCCGCTTCGCACCCGCAGAAAGATTATCGTTCTCTCACCGCCTCCGCGAACTGCGCGTTGAAAACGTCCAACGGTTGGACTTCGGCGCGCCGAGTTTTGGTCGTAAGAAAGAAAAATGGTAAAGCTGCCTAGTGGGTATGTGGTAACGGTGAAAAACCTTGCCGGAAGTACCTTTGTAGGGGGGAGGGGTGTCCGGTCCGCCCCGCCGATCACAACGCCGCCAGTTGCTCAAACATCTTGAGCCAGCCAGACGGATCGGCGGCAGCCGGCGTGATGTCATCGCCACCGAGTTCACGCAACGCCGATCGCAGTTCGTCACCCGTCGGAGCGTTTTCCTCAAGCCGCTCCAACGTGTGTCCGAACGCGAACGAGCCGCCGTCGAACTCGTTTTCAAACTCGGCCGGAATGCCGAGTCGCTCACAAGCCTGTCCCCATGCGTCGCGCTCTCGCTTCAGATTGAAGAGCGTCACGTCCGCGATGGCTTTCCATCGCCGCCGCTCCGCGACCGGGTCGCGTTGTTCCTTCGGCCCTGACTCCGCATCGTCGCGTCGAGCTGGCTCGCCCGGAACACCCGCGTCCGCCAACGCTTGATCGACCACGTCACTCTCGGCGAGCAGCGCGAACGTCATCGCAAACCAATAATCCGCAACCGCCGCCAAGTGTTCGTGTCGAGCCAGAGCGGTCAGCATCCACGCCGCCCGAACGTGCCCGCAGTGATGCCCGATGCGCCACGGCTCCAGCGGAGCGGAAGCGAGCAACCGCTGTTTCTCGACTTCATCACGCCGCACCACTGCGGACAACAACGCTGTCGATCGTTCCTTCACTGTCAGCCGGTCGTACAACTTTGCCAATCCGTTCCCGGTCATGCCGCGTCCCTTTCCTTCGGTCGTGATTTCAAGATCGACTCCAACGCTTCCACCCGCGCCGCCACGTCCCCCGCGTCGATCGCTCGCAACGCGATGCCGGCCAGATACCCAACCGCCTTTGCCCGCTCGACCGAGCCAAGCGAGCCATCTTGCCGCACCGCCGCCACTTGTTCATCAAGCAACGCCAGCACGTCCGCCGCCGTCTGCAATCGAAACTCGACCGGCAACCGGGTTTGACCGGGAGTTTGACAACCGCCCGCCCGTTGCAGCCGCTTGTAGTCCCGTTGGTAACTCCGATTTTTCTCAGGATCAGCGAACGGCATGACTCCCCCCGTGGCTCTTCTCCGGCGAGCCAGCTTGCTCCGCCATCAACCGCCGCACCGCGTCCGCTTTCTCCGCATCCGACAACGGCAGCGAAGCAATCATCGCCAGCGCGGCAGCGAACGAATCCCCCTTGATCGGCAGCAACTCCGCCCGACTCGAAACCGACCCGATGCCCCCTTCGCCGCGTTCGTTTTCCGGTGAGTTGGTGAGTCCGTTGGTGAGTCCTGTTCCGTGACTCGCCGGAAGTTCTTTGATACATTCACTTCCGTCAGAGCATTGCTGCGTTCGCAATGCAGAGGTCGAGGGTTCAACTCCCTTCCGCTCCACTCAATTGAACAGAAAGCCCTTCGGCGAGCACGTCGAAGGGCTTTCTCATTGTGGAGCAACGACTTGCGTCATCCAGCCCATAGTTCAACTCGAATTCTGGACAGCTCCGCTATTGTGTGCGTTTTCGCATAACTCATTACGCCGCTGCGAATGACGACAACCCGAAATAGAACATGGGCTTGCAGCCCGGTAAAAAGAATGGGCCTCGGGTCACGTTCCACGGCCTTGCGGAGGCGGTACGGTACTGGGGGAACTGGGTCAAGGAGCAGGCGGAGCTGGAGCTGGCGGAGTTCTATCCCAAAGACCCGGATGGCAGCACGCCGATCGCGTATCTCTGGGCGCGGACGATCCTCAGCGAAGCCCCCGGACAGGGAGACATCCCGTTCGAAGTGCCGCTGATCCGCAGCCTGTGGCTGTGTAAGAAACCGAAACGCAAGGTGGCCCTCCGCTGGGTGCGGGACAAGAACGGCACCGTGCAGACGGAGACGGTCGACGTGACCTACGCCGACGGTATCACCAGAACCGTCCGCCGCCCCCTGCTGGAAATCTTCGAGCCGAAGCGGGACAGTGAGGTTGAAGGGGGAACCTCTGCACGAGGAAAAGCAACGTGTCCGGTCACAAATCACACAACACCGGCAAAAAGCGTGCGAGTTCAGTTGGGACAACGTCCATCGAAAGTGATTACTGTTGCTTAAGGGGCATGAGCTTAGCAGCACTGAGAATTCCAAAGTCGAGGTCATTTCGCAATCGGTAGAATCGTCCAGCTTCATTCACCTTTATGGTCACTACGACGAGAAGGCGCCCATCGGTACTTCCACCCCGACGCCGGGGGGAGCTTGAATCCGATCGTTGGTGATCAGGCCCCTTTGCGGCGGCGTTTGGCGTCCTGGAGGCGGTAGCTTTCGCCTTTCGTCTCCAGGATATGACAGCGATGTGTCAGCCGATCCAGTGCAGCTCCGGTGAGGCGTTCGCTGCCCAGGACTTCGGTCCAGTTCTCGAAAGGGGAGGTTCGTCGTCACGATCAGGCTGTTCCGCTCATATGCTGTGGCGATGACATCGAACAGCAGTTCGGCTCCGGCTTTGCTGGCGGGGACGTAGCCGAGCTCGTCGACGACCAGCAGATCGAGCTTATTCAACGCTTGCCGGTACCGCAGGAGTTTGCGTTCTTCTTTGGCTTCGAGCAGTTGCGTAATCAGTTCGGTCAGACTACTACGATTACTACGGCCCGGTGTTCGGCAACGGCGTGGAAGGAGGTCTCTCCTCCGGTTTCACAGCAATTCGGCTGGAACCTGACCGCCGGGCAGCAGGTGAGTCGGTCGTCCCGAGAGGTCCATGATGGTATCGTCCGACTTCAGGCCCATGGCGTGGTAAACAATTGCACAGAAATCCTCGACACCAACCTTGCGCGAAACAGGATATTCCGCTTTGTCGTCCGTACTGCCAATGACCTGACCGTGACGGTATCCACCGCCAGCCAGCAGAATGCTCTGAGCCTGAGGCCAGTGGTCGCGACCAGCGTTGCCATTGATGCGAGGTGTGTGCCCGAATTCTCCAGCGACCACTACCAGCGTATCGTCGAGCATTCCTCGATCATGCAGGTCCTGAATCAGGACTCCAACGCACTTGTCGTGTCGCGGCAATTTGTCTTTCAGTGCTGACTCAATGTTTGCGTGATCATCAAAATAACCGGTGTTCAACGACACATATCGCACGCCGGCCTGAATCAGTCGCCGAGCCAGCAGAGCTTGTTCGCCCCAGCCAACTCCATAGCGTTCTCGCAGCGACGGATCTTCTTCAGAAACATCGAAGGCCCTGCGGACCCGTCCCGACAGGACAAGGTCCATGGCCTGATGATCCACCGCATCCATCTGATCAAACAGTCTGTTCTTATCAATCTTGTTCTTCAGCCTATCGAGCTGAGTTCGAAGCGACGACCGATTGATGACTCGCGATTCCGACAATCCTTCGACCAGTGAAAGACTCCTGTGATCGCCCGATGGCAGCTGGCCTGCTTCGTTACCGTAGCTAATGTCACCGTAGCGAAACGGATTCGTGTTCACTCCCAGCCACGCACCGCCGTGATATCCAAAACCGCCATCGTTCATGTTGACGTTGGCAAGTGAACCCGCCTGAGTCGGTCCGAGCAGATGTGACGCGACAGCCCCCATCGACGGATAGTGCGGCGTTTTGGTGTTGCCGTTTGGACCCAGTCGACCGGTTAGCATCCAGTGGGCTGCAGCCCAGTGATCCCCGTTGTCGTGCGAGAAACTGCGGATCACCGTACACTTATCCATGACCTTAGCGTGCTCAGGTAACAGCTCACAGATTTCAAGCCCAGGCAGGCTGGATGCTATCGGAGAAAAACTGCCACGATATTCGGCGGGAGCGCCCGGCTTCATGTCAAACGTGTCGAGCTGTGACGGTCCGCCATGCATCCAGACCAGGATGACAGATTTCTTCGATCGGGACGCCGACTGCATCGTTTCGGATTGCTCGGCTCGCAGGAGTCCCGGCAGAGTCAGTGAAAACGTCCCCAAGGCTCCTATCTGCAGCATTCGACGACGTGAAACGCCGTCACAGAACTGATTCTTCCCTGCAAACTGACTGATGAGATTCAGCACGCTTTAATCCTCGCGGGTGACTAAGTGGAGGGATCGAGTAGTTGGAGGGCGGCGGAACCAAAATTAAGCTAACTGACTGATCGGAAATTGTCGACCCGATCTTCATTCGGCGCGGCCATACGGCCATGGAGTGGGACCTTCCTGGCAGGGAAACTCGGGAGATATTCCTCGTGGCTACGCGGCACGAGGCAGCTCGCGAGGCACATAACCCTGAGACCGCAGACGCGTATCCGACGACTATCGCCTCACGAGCCTTCCTCCCGCTCTCGCGCGATGACCTGGGGAGACAGAACACTTCATCGCAGAGATGTTCCAGCGCGATCTGCCCCTCGCCAATCTCATTGACTCCGACTGGACCATGCTTAACGAGCGCCTCGCGAAGCACTACCACATCGACGGCGTGGTCGGGCCTGATTTCCGACGCGTGAGTTTGGATGGCAACAGCTTTTGCGTTGCTCGATGATCCGTATGGTGCGATCGAGGCGTTGGCTCCGTATGCCTTCTCTGTCCATTTCAAGGATCAAGCGCTGCGCGAGTACGAGCATTGCTTCCTGCTGGCCGACATCCCGCTCGGTCAGGACAGCTTTGACATGAAACGTATCGCGGCAATTCTCAAACGTGCGAAGCCCGACATCCGCATGATGCTGGAACTCATCACCCGCGATCCGCTCAAGGTCACCTGCTTGACCGACAAGTACTGGGCGACGATGCCGCACGTCTCCGGCAATGACCTCGCCCGAAAGCTTCGCTTTGTCCGCGAGCATCCGGCGAAGAGCCTGCAAGAAGTCGGCTCACTGTCTCTCGACAAGCAGGTCGAACTGGAAGATGCCAACATTGCGGCCAGCGTCAAATACGCGAGAGAGGAGCTGGAATTATGACATTTTCTCGTCGCGAGTTTCTCGGAGCAGTCGGTATCGCCACCGCCTGGACAATCACCGCGAAGGCTGAGTCCGAACGATCCGCCAACAACATCGTCCGTGTTGGCGTCATCGGCACGGGCGTCCGCGGCAAGTACTTGATCGGTAATCTGCCACCGTCGGTGACGGTCGGAGCGATCTGCGATTGCGGGTCGCTGCGGATTGCCAGCGTGATGGAGCCGAAAGGTGAGTTCGCCAAAGTGCTCGCTCACTTCACGCAAGCCGATGCCGCGAAGTGCGCGACGTTTCAGGACTACCGCCATTTACTCGATCGAGCGAAAGCCAAAGACAAACTCGACGCCGTCATCATCGCGACGCTGGATCATCATCACGCACAGGCTGCGATTCTCGCGCTGCAAGCGGGACTGGATGTGTATCTCGAAAAGCCACTCACCGTGACCATTCGCAAAGGCCGGTTGCTCGCCGACGTCGTGAAGCGCAAGGGCCGAGTCCTGCAAGTCGGCAGCCAGCAACGCACGATGGAAGTCAATCGCTTGGCGTGCGAGTTCATCCGCAATGGCGGCCTCGGGAAAATCTCGAAGGTCGAACTGCCGAACTACCCGGGACCTCTGCCGATGCCGTCGCTCGATCAAGAGCCAGCATTTGGCGGAGTCGACTTTGACCTCTTCTGCGGTCCGGCTCCGTTGCGTCCGCATCATCGGCACTTGTGGATGAAGGAAGATCTCGAAGTCGGTGACTTGCTGTGGCGCGGCTGGGATCTGTTTCGAGACTACTCCGGGCACCTGATGACGAACTGGGGAGCACACACGGTCGACATGGTGCAACTCGCCCTCGGTCGCGACGACACCGGCCCGGTTGAGGTACGAGCGATCGAGCCGGCCTCCGTCGCCGACCTTTGGCCGCATTGGAAGTCGAAGACACCGGCTCCCGTGGGTTGGGATTCCATCCCGACCAATAATAAACAACCGCCAGCCAACCAAGAGAAAGGTCGCGATGGAATCGCAACCTACGGTGATCGCCGCTTCTGGCCGGTGACGATGCGATACGCCGACGGGATCGAATTGCACTTCACTCCGTGGGATTCAACGCAGGCTGGAAGCCTGAAAAGCGGCCCGGACTTCATCGTCTTTCACGGCGAGAAGGGTCGCCTGAAGATGCGTCGCAACCATTTCGAACCGACCCGCCCGGCCTCATCTCAAACGGCCCGGACGCCGCCGCAATCGACAAGTGGAAAGGAGGCGGCCATGTCGCTCGCCCGCATCTGGAGAATTGGCTCGACGCGATCCACTCGGGCGCGAATCTGAACGCCCCCATCGAAGCCGGCCATCGCACCGTGACGATCTGCCACTTGGCCAACATCGCGCGCGAACTGAATCGCCCCTTGCGCTGGGATCCGGTTCGTGAACAGTTCGCCGAAGACGCCGCAGCCAACGAATCGCTGACCCGCCCGCGCCGGAATGGCTTCAGCCTGTCTTGAACTCATTGGTCCGAAAGTGGAAGCGGCATACTCTGTTTGATTCCGGCGTCACTGAGACGCTCTTTCCATCATCGCTTTTCGACACGCACGGGCACGGCGGTTGTTTAGACATCCTCACTGCGTCCCTTGTTGGCGAGAACGCAGAACTCGAACTCACTCCGAACGCACTTTTGTGTCATGAACGTGGCCCAGCTATGACTCGAATCAGCGCACTTTCGAATGGGGAGAAAGAGCTGACCCCGGTCAGAAAAAGTTCTATTTGTGTCCTCCCACCTCCACTGGAAAAGCCTTGTTCGCAAACCCTGCGAACAAGACTTTTTCGTTAGGTTTCGCGGGGTTTTCAGCGAGCCAGTGAGTCGAGCCGGCAACTGCGGTCGGAGTCGGCGAATGTGTCAGCGAGTGGCTCGGAATGGCCTCGCTTGTACCGATTTTTCCAAGCCCTTGTCCAAGCAAACTTCGGGCGTGATCCGTCCCGGTCGCTCTGGCGGATTCACGTTTTGGAATCGGGGAATCAGTCAGCGGCAACGATGGCAGAGCATCCAACGCAACTTGCACGTCCAACAACTTCGGGTCGGTGTAGGTCGTCATCGTCAACGCGATGTCGGAGTGACGCATTGCGGCTTGAGCGGTTCGCGGAGTCACGCCCCCTTTGCTCAACAGCGTGTCGAACGAATGTCACAGAGCTTGAACGTCGATCGTCCGCCCGCGTTCGTCACGCTTCGGGATGCCGGCCGCAACCAAGTCTCGGTCGAGAATGCGGACCAATGCTTTCGGGACAGTGAACAGCGGCGTATCGAGCGGCAGAGCCTCGCCCGCGTCGCGTTGAAACGTCAGAGCGATTCGCTCGCCGTCCGCGTCGCGATGCTACTCCGCGCGCGGTGAGCCGACAAGAACCGTTCGTCGAGTCATTCACCAACGGATCGCGGTAACAACCCAGCCGCGGACACAAATCGTCCGCCACGACAAACAGCACATTGAACTTCCCCGCCGCCAACAGCGGAGCCGCCAGCACCATCAACAACCCAGCCAACAACACGCGACGAACGCTGCGAGCCTCCATGCTGACCTCCGGCTATGAGAGACAAGGATCGGGCCGGAATCTTCTAAATGAAGCGGTGCGATAAACACAGCGGCGCGACTTCGGTCGCGTGCCCCGGCTTCTACCTCATTCGACCTGGGGGCAATCGAGAATGCAAAGTGAAAATGTTTTCGCGATTTCGGTAGAAAATCGACGTTGAGCGGCAACTCTCTCGCGTCAGGCGACCACATGTGATCGAGTACTTGGCTGGGGAATTCCGAAATGGGGCAGAATGTCGGAGCACGATGAGGAATTGGTCGGACGTGTTCGGCGCGGGGATCGCGAGGCGTTCGGGCATTTGTACGACCAGTATGCGGGGTTGGTTCGGAGCGTTTGCTTTGAAGCGACAGGCGACATCGTCGATGCTCAGGACTTGGCTCAGGAGGTGTTTCTCATCGCGTTTCGGCAGCTTGATCAATTGAGCGATCCGGGGCATTTCGGCGGTTGGATCGTCGGGATCGCGAGACTCAGCGGGCGAGAGTGGCGGAGGACTCGGCATCGCGATCGGCATGAGTGGGCCGGTGATGCGACCGAGGAAATCGCTGAACCGGAGCAACTGAATCACGACGATCAGTGGTCTGACTTGAAGTCGGCGCTGGCCGGCTTGTCGGAAGACGAGCGGCTCGGCATTCACCTGTTTTATCTGGAAGAGCAACCGGCGGAGTTGGCTCGGCAATTGTTGAACCTGTCGTTGTCGGGCTTCTATCGCCTGCTCGATCGAGCACGCGAGAAGTTGGCGCAGCGGCTCAGGATGAAGGAACTCAAGCCATGACCTCAACGGAAAACGACCGGCTCAGCAAGCTGTATCGCGAGCTGAATCAGGATCACGAACATCGTCGTGAAGCGTTGCTGCGACAACTGCCTGCGACTGTGTCGACAGACACGCAGCGCAGCGGCTCGGAGACGCCGCCACAGCGACGATCAACTCGCCGTTGGTGGCTCGGCAGTGGAGTCGCGGCTGCGGCGGCAATGCTGGTCGCGGGAGTCTTCGTGCTGAAGCCGCGCGATGTTTGGGCTGACGTGGCCAAGGCCGTTCGGCTGCAGAAGTGGATTCACTTCGTGCAGAAAGGTTTTGACGGAAACGTTTCGGAGATTTGGGAATCGCCGTCCGCCGAGATCAGTGCTTCCAAATCGGCGACCGAGATTCGTTTGGTGGACAAGTCGACGTCGCTGATGCAGGTGTTTTATCCCGATCAAAAGAAAGTCGTTCGGCTGGAACTGAAAGACCAGGAACAGACCGACTCGATGCAGCTTTTCATCGACGTGCTGCTCGGTCATTCGGAGCGGTTGCGTCATTTGGTGGTGACTGATCGCCAGCAACGATCGGTCACGGAGAACGGCCAGACTTGGGACGAGGTGCGTCTCACGGCGCAACCGATCGGCGGGATGCGAATGATCTGGATTGCCAAAGTCGATCCGAGGACACATCTGCCCCTGACGTTTCGAGTTGAACTTCCCGACGTGGCGGATCCTCCGAAGCCGTTGCCCGAAGCAAGATTCGATTACCCAACAGAGGGTCCAACGACTCTCGCGGCGCTTGGTGTTCCAGACGATGTGGAATTTGAAGACCGCGTCCCGAAGGAGAGCCTGAAAAACATCTTGGCCGAAATGAAAACGCAGCGGCGAAAGATGGGTGCCTATCACCTGAAACTCTTCTACGCGGACACGCCGCGTATGTGTCGCGAAGCGTGGAAAGATGGCGTGAAGTGGCGACAAGACCACGAGAGTCCCGACATCTGCGACGGCCGCGAGTTCTGGAGCAAGCACATGGGTTATTGGCAGATGATCAAGAAGATTCCCGCCGCTCCGACCGAGGAATTCTGCCGACTTAATCCGCAGTGGTATTACCTGGAGAACATGACGTACCCGTTCCTGTCAGCAACGCCGGAATTCGATTTGGTCGTCCGGCCGGAACGCACCGATGGCCCCAGCGGCTGCATCCTGGTGGAACGAGTCGCGATTCCCGGTGCGAACCCGATTCTCGTTCATCGCTTCACGCCACGCCGCGAGCAATATTGGCTCGATCCCAACCGTAACTTCGCGCTCGTCAAACGAGTGCTCACCGATGTCGAAGCTCCCGAAGCCGAGTGTCACTCAAAAGGAATCACGAAGCACATCGAAGCCACCTTCGACGACTTCAAACAGGCTTCTGGTGGCGTCTGGTATCCGACAACCGTTAAGACAACTGGCACGATCTGGGTCAAGCAAGTCAAACCAATGATCGTTGAGCCGCTCGACCAACACTGGAAGCTAACCGTTGAGTTCAAAGACTCGCTGCCGAATGACCTGTTCGACATCAACGCCGCCAAGAAACGGTCGCCACGAAGTTGACGAGCGATTTTGAAGGTGAGCAAAGGTGGTTCAAATCAAAGTCCGGCTCGCTGAACTGGGCTTTTTGTATTATGGGCCAAGTGTCAGTCAAAGGTAGTCACCCGCGTGTCAGTCAACGGTAGTCAGTGGTAGAAGGAGATTCTTTCAAGGGCAATGGAGATGGTTCAAAAAGTCGGTGGAGAATGTTCGTCGCGGAATGGTGTCGCAGGTT
>SYJG01000050.1 GCA_005798445.1 Planctomyces sp. | reverse complement strand
CTCAACAAGTCGCTGTCGAGAATCATGGACGCCAGTCCGTGTTGAGTCGAAACGCCGGTGCCAAATGTGGCAGGCAACAGTCATACAACCGGCGATGCCAATGAGCGGAAACGTGAACCAACTCATGGGCGTCATCGATGGTGTTTCTCACCACGATGGCCAAGCAGAGTTCATCAGCGATTTCCGGGTCTTCTTCCACCTCGACCTCCAGCCGAGCGTCCGGGAAAACCGACCGCGTCATCTCAATCACTTTGGGAAGGTCTCCAGCGACACCCAACTTCGCGGCGAGTCGCTCGACATCAGCAGACAATTCGATTTCCGACGGAACCAATGACGACGGCATGACGATCTCCTTGAACATCACCCGAGAAATACCACACATCGCCTTGGACGGACAGGGAACTTCTCAACCGGCGGCGAGCGGTCGGGCAATTCGTTGCGGTGGCTTATGGCGTCTCTCTCGCATCGACGTATGTTTGGAGTGGCCCCTTTGCCGGGTCGTCATCCGGGGGGCTCCAGTTTGGATTTCCTGGGACGCGAAGTTGAGTCCTCGTCATCCGAAAGACGCCCTTTCGAATTGGATTGTAAACGCTGGCGATGCCAGTTCCGTCCGAGTGAGCCATTTGCAGACCGAATTCACCGGTCGAATAATTTCGCATCGTGACTTCCGTCGAGAATCGTCCCTCTTTGGTCCCCCCGATGTTCATGGTTCGCGCATCTGGAGCAAAATAGATGCGTGTTTTGGATTCACCGCTATGGTTGAGCCATTGGCCGCGAAACGTCTGCTCCAACCGCGTTTGGTCTTCGGGGCGATTGCCATCCAGTCGCAGATCGCTGGAAAACAACTGGGCCGCATTGATGTCGGCTCCTGTGGAAGTCTGCGTGCGCAGATTCACGTCTGAAACCTTGATTTTGGCAATCTCTTCCAGGGAATGTCCTCCGAGAAAAATGGCCTGATCGGTGGAGGATGCACCGGCGCGAACATTCGTTGCATTGTCCAAGCAAGAGCCGACAAAACCGCCGTCAGAATCGAAAAACGACAAATTGAATCGGACGTAGGCGAGGTGCAGCTTGGAATTGTTCGTGATGCGGACGTCGAGCCGAATCGAGGAAACACTCTTTTCCATTTTCAAAATCGTGACTTCGACCATCGGTTTTGAATCACGAATCTCGGCCAACGTCGCATTCATCCGAGCTTGATTGGCCTCACGCAGCATCGCCGCCGCATTGATTTTGAAACCAGTCGGCGTCCGGATCAAATAGAACCACAAAGATTGCAATTCCGGGTGTGAGGCACCCACATCCACTTGAGCCATGCCAGTTTCAAAAGTGCCATCCGTGCTTGAGGAAGAGCTACTGAAGGTTCCCGGTCGATAAATGCCGGGCGGCGCGAGCGGCGAATCCGGCGGTGGTGCCGCGTCGATGTTGACCATGAGTGGCAATCGCTCTTCCCACGTCTTCGCGGCCAGATAGGCGGTCACGACGGATTGAACCGTCTTGGTTGAAACTTCGAGCCGCTTCATCACATCCGATTGAGAGTCCTTTGTTTTCGCAGACCCAGGCGCGACGCTCACTTTCGGTTTCGCTTCAGAGGGGGTCGAGGAGTCTTGCGTGTGATTACCGTCCTGGGCCTTCTGCGTTTCCGCGAGTGGGAGCGACGCGGACTCCTTCGGGTTCTCGGACCTCATGGCGGCGAAGAGGACGGCCATCAGCACCACGATTCCACAGACGCCACTCGCAACAATCATTGGCTTTTTGATCGAACGTCTCACGACCGGCGGAGTCGGTGGAGCCTCGACCTGCGGCGAAAACAAGCCCTTGAGTTTTTTTGCGGCTACCCATTTATCGTCGCCACTACGGCGCAGTGGAGTCTCTGGATTGATGACCCCTTGCCGAGCGAGGTTGATGAGATCGGGAGGTCGGAACGGACCTTCCTCACCGGCTTTCGTGTGATAAAACCAATCGGCCATGATCGCTCCCGCTAAATCAATTTCCGAAAACGAATCCACACAATGGCGTGCGGTCGTGATGGTTACTCGATGCGTTTTCAATTCCGTACTACGACCGTCAGGGAGTGGCCGGCGACCTTGGAACCAGGCCGCTCCCTGACGGTCGCGGTACGGCGATCAATGGGACTTCCAGACACTCAAATCTTCTCACGCGACATCCGATGTTTGTTCGAGACTCGAACGCCCGTCGGCGAGCCGGCGAATGTCGTGTGCGATGTCAAAGAAAACGGCGACCGTTTCCAGCCCCATTCGCACCAAGAAAAGTTCAAGCAGACAAATCAAGGTGAAGAGGCCCAACAAAATCGCCAGCACGATGATCTTGAAAGCCCCCAGGGCGAAGAATGCGAAAACCGATTGCTTGGCCGTCTCTTCGGCCGTGGTCTTAAAGATCACCTCAAAACCCGTGACTCCGAAGAACCACATCCCGATCAGCCAAGACACGCCGATGACTCCAATCGCTAGTTTCCAGGCCCAACGCAAATATCGAACGGTGATGTAGGTTTCAAAAACACGGCCAGTGCTGTCTTTGACAGACCATTCGGCCGCCCGCTGATAGAAACCTTGGACCCTATTCCGAAGCGGCATCGAGTCTGTGTCGTTTGGTGCCGATGGTGCTGCCGACGCAGACTCGTCGTTCTGCCAATCGTCGATTTCGTCTGGCTCAGCGTTCGCCGTCGACGAGGCAACGGTCGGAGAGGGATTCGGTTCGGCGAATTGATTCCAAAACTGACCAGACGAGGCAGTCTCCGACGGTGAAATTGATTGCGGCTCATCGTGGCCAGCGATGTCTCGACCAATCGTTGGAAGTTCGCCATCGCGCGTCCCAACGACGGTTCCCCGTTTTTTGCATTGCGGACACTTGGCTGGCTTGCCGATGTGTTCATCGGAAAGCTCTCGCAGGCAATTGCAGAACTGACAGTGAAACCAAGCCATCGATCAAGCCCCCGCAGAAGCAATCCGGTAGAGAATCCACTCGCGTCACTCCGACAGCGTCTTGAGAAGCTCCTTCGCCTCATCGCCTGACACCGTTTCCGGATATTCTTTAACCAGCCGTTCAAGCAAGATTCGTGCGGTCTTATAGCTCTTCTTCTCGATGAACTCTTTCGCGGTTGCGAGGCGTGCTTCCGCCGCTTCGATGCGCTCAACGCGCTTCTCAAAGGTGTTGTTTTTCTTCGCGTTGCCAGCCTGGAGTTTTTTGAGCAATTCTTCCGCTTCAAGGCGTGCCGTCGTATCGGGATACTGTTTGATGAGTTGCTCAAGTACCAGCATGGCCAATTTTTGCTTCATGTCTTCGATGTGCGTTTTGGCGAAGGCAAGTCGCATCTCGGCCATTTTTTCCGCATCGGCACGCTTCTTCTGATCTTGCGCGAGTTTTGCGTCGTTACCGGCCTGCTGTCGTCCGAGTCGCTCCGCCGCCTTTTCACCGAGACGTTTTGCCATCGTTCTGAAGGCAGGTGAATCATGGTATTCGTCAAGCGTTGGACGTGGCGGGAGGAATTTCTTGACCTCGTTAACGTCGATCGTCTCCGCGAGCAGAACCGTCGCTTTGGCTCCTGTTGCGGTGATATGGGACTCGGTCCCGGACATCACGAGCAAATCGGTGATCTGGACTTCCTTCCCGTCGAACATCCCTTTGGTGTCGACGCCGCGAATCCAGATTTGAGTGCGTAATTGACGTAGTTCGGACAGAAATTTGATTTCCTTCTCGGCGACTTGAATTCTTGACTCGCCTTCCGATAACACCCGTTTCCTTGTGGTTTCGCGGATGCGGGTACTTGTGAGTGCATCGAGCACGACCTCCCGGATGTTCTTTATGATTTTCTCCTGATGTGCAATTTGCGGTGTGACATCCTGCCACAGCGAGACAACGACATTTCGCACGTCAATAACAGACTGCACATCGCTCCGCCATTCCCTGAAGTTGTCAATAGTTGAGGGGAGTTCTTCACCGATCGCTGCTCTTCCGGAAACGAATCGTTCAAGGTTGCGAAGGCTCTCATCAGGCGTTGCTGGTACTGATGGAATCGGCTGTTGCATGTCGATATTGAGCCGCTGGTACAAATTCCGTTTGTAGGTGCTGAGGTCGTCCGACTCTGGCTGCGCACCAAACGGTGCTCGAGCCATCTCTGCGTTCTCTGCTCCCACTTGAGTGTTGATACCTTGGTCAAAGGGTCCATCAAGTGCCTTCGGAGCAAGAGCCGGTGGAAGCGGTGTCGCTTTGACAGTTTTTTTCGTTTTATCGACTGGCACGCTCTTCTTGGGTTCGACCGCCACATTTCTTGCGGGAATCCAGCCAGGCCATTGAATGTCAGTGATCGGTCGGCTTCCAGCAGGACTCGCCCTCGGGACATTCGGGAAACTTTCGCCCAGGCAATTGAGATCGATGGAGAAGCGGCCGATTTTCGATTCGACGAGATCGTCGAAGGAATTGAAGTCATTCAAGCCAGCGAACGGGTTCGGCATTTGCAACCAACCGGGCCTTGTCGCGCTCGTCTCCAACTGAGTTTCATGAATTTTGAAACGCTCTTTCCAAGCGTCTCGGACTTTCTCAAGCGTCTGGATGACTTTGTCTCTTTCATCTTGCGTTTTGAAGACACGCAGTCCACCACTCTTGCGGACGTCGAACGATTTGAATTCCGTGATGTCTTCGTCGATCAATGCAATCGCTTCGTCGTAGGCGAAGATCCAATCGCGGTGCTCTTCTTCTCTTTTTCCCCGAAGTGTCTCCAATTTATTTATGAGGATTCTCGAAGGCTTCGATGGTTCCTCCTTTTTCTCCTTTGCCGGTTCGTCGGCATCAATAGACCGCGACGCGACAAGCAGTCCCACACCAATGGCGAGACACCGTAAAATGAAGGCGCGGTTGGTCATCCCTTGGTCCTTTCGATAAGTTCGGCTCTGGTTTGACGCTCCTCTCAAAACGAGAGGAGCGTCAAACCAGAGCCGCTCAACAGACCCCGACCAAGGGGAATAGCGGACAGCACCCGGCCGACGCTCCCTTTCGGGAGCGCGGTCCAAGTACTGCCTCGCTAATCAAGAGCCTTGCGGCTCAGGTTGGTCGTTTTGGTGAAAGCAGAATCTTGACGCACGCACGTCATTTTCAAATTGTGATCGAGGCCGACAGTCGGCCTCGCATGAAGTTCTTGATCCCTTTCAAATCGATGGTTCGGTGACCTCTGCCTCTCAAGCAGGGCCGCCGCTGAATGGGTGACAAAGTACGGGTTACACTTGTGCCGTACAATGATGGTTGCGACCAAACATCGCCCAATGCCGATCAAATTCTGTTGTATGCCGGACTTCATCATCGGACGAGTCGGCGTGGCCAACGCCGTCACCGGTTGTTTCACGAGGCCGACAATGCCGATAGACTCATCGCTCGTGTGGCGAATACGTGTTACCCTGCCGCCGTTTGCTACCGAGTGAATAAGTCGTCCGTTGCGAGGAAATGATCGTGAACGAGGCTTCGATCAAAGTTCTCTGCGTCAGCAGCTTGCTGGCGTTTTTTTCTGCGGTGAACGATGCCGCGTTTCTCTCTGCGGCGGACCAAGTTGTTCGCGAGGCCGAGCAGAAGCGGATCGAGGTCATCACGCGAGTGGCTCCGACGGTCGTGGCGGTCTTCGCAAAAGGGGGAGCGGGCGGTGGGTCGGGAGTGCTCATCAGCAAGGACGGGTTCGCGCTGACGAACTTTCACGTTGTCAGCGGACTGGGGCCGTTCATGAAGTGTGGCCTCAATGACGGTGTGCTGTACGACGCGGTCCTGGTGGGGATTGATCCGACGGGCGATGTCGCGCTCATCAAAATGCTTGGGCGAGAAGACTTCCCGATTGCGACGCTGGGTGACAGTGACAAGCTGGAGATCGGCGATTGGACCTATGTGATGGGCAATCCGTTTCTGCTGGCAACGGATTTTCAGCCGACGGTTACTTATGGCATCGTCAGCGGGACCCATCGTTATCAACCGCCGGCGGGGACGTGGTTGGAATACACCGACTGCATTCAGGTTGATACGTCGATCAATCCGGGCAACTCTGGCGGGCCGCTGTTCAATTCGGTTGGCGAGTTGGTTGGTATCAATGGCCGCGGCTCGTTCGAGAAGCGCGGTCGCGTGAATTCTGGCGCGGGCTATGCGATCTCGATCAATCAGATCAAGTTTTTCCACGACCAGCTCAAGGCTGGCCGAGTTGTCGATCACGCGACGCTGGGGGCAACGGTCACGACAGGCAGCGATGGGACGGTCGTGGTCAACGGGATCTTGGAATCGTCGGATGTGTTTCGGCGCGGTCTGCGTAGCGGCGATGAACTCGTGAGCTTCGCGGGAAGGCCGATTCATACCGTCAATCAGTTCAAGAACATTCTCGGTATCTATCCGAAGGACTGGATGCTGCCGATCGTCTTTCGGCACGAAGGAGAACGTCGCGAGATTCAGGCTCGGCTGCGCGGCTTGCACGCGAAGTCGGAGTTGATGCCGAACGCTCCGAAACGACCGCAGCAACCGCCGCCCAAGAAAGACAAAGATGGCAAACCGGAGAAGCAACCGGACCAGCCACTCCCTCCTCGGCCTGATCCTCAGGCGGAAGCTTTGAAGAAGGCGATCCCGGAGCAGTGGAAGAGTTGGTTTGTCACGAAGACCGGTTATGCGAACTATCGGTTCAATCAGTTGGAACAGGATCGAGTGTTTGCGCCGCTGAAAGCGCTGGGGGACTTCGCATCGGCAACCGGTTCGTGGCAGTTGAGCGGTCAATCGGTGGCGGGTGACAAGTTTGAATTGACACTGGCTGTGAAAGGTGTCGGTCTGGAGATTCGGGACTCGGCGTTCTTTCAGCAGCTTGAGGATTCGGATGCGGCGGACGAACCGCCCGGCACGGGCGGATTCTTGATCGCCGCGCATCAGCTTCGACTGCTGCTGAGCAAAGGCTCGACGGCATTCACGGAGTGCTTCTATTTCGGAAGTGAACCGCTTGATGGCCGCGGTGATCTGGTGGATGTGATCGACACGACGCTTTCTGCGGTCGAAACCCGCTGGTTCTTCAGCCGCGCGTCCGGTGCATTGTTGGGCATGGATAGTCGCCTGCACGAGGATGCGGAGGCGTGTTCGGTGCGGTTTGATGGCTGGAACGACTTCGGCGGACGACGGCTGCCAGCGACGTGGCACGTGCGCAGTGGCGAGAAGGAGTTCGCGACGCTGAAGGTTGCGAAGACGGACTTTGTGGGGAAGAAGTAATGAGGGATTGCAAATTGAAAATTGCAAATTGCAAATTGCAAATTGAGCGGCCGCCGTACCGCGACCGTCAGGAAGTGGCTGCGGTTCTGCTCCGGCCGGGCCGCTCCCTGACGGTCGCGGTACGGTTACGGCATCGCCTCATGCAATTCGCAATTTGCATTTTGCAATTTGCAATTTGCAATGCCTTCTTCCCGTCCGATGCCGCCGCACAAACCACTCGCGACACCATCGCCGCCGTGCAGCCCAAGGTCGTGAAGATTTTTGGAGCGGGCGGCATCAAGGGTCTGGCGTCTCACGGGACCGGCTTCCTGGTCAGCAAAGAGGGACACATCGCGACGATCTGGAGCCATGTGCTCGATGCGGATGTGGTGGGTGTAGTGTTGTCGGATGGCCGGCGATTCACGGCAAAGGTGTTGGGGGCCGAACCGCAGTTGGCGTTGGCGGTGCTCAAGCTGAACAGCGAGGACGGAACGGAGTTTCCGTTCTTTCACACGGACGAAGCGATTTCGGCTGGGTCGGGAACTCGCGTGCTGGGATTCAGCAACATGTTTAACGTCGCGGCAGGGGACGAGCCGGTGTCGGTGGTGCATGGCGTGATCGCGGCAAAGACGACGATCGAGGCTCGGCGCGGCGTGTTCGACAGCCCGTATTCGGGACCGGTTTTCGTGGTCGATGGCGTAACGAATAACTCCGGCGCGGCCGGTGGCGTGCTGACGACTCGCGATGGATTGCTGCTCGGCATGATTGGACTCGAACTGCGGAATGCGAAGTCGAACACCTGGATGAACTATGCGATTCCCGTGAAGGAACTCAGTAGCTCGATTCAGCAAATCATCTCTGGGAAGTTCGAGCCGAAACGCGATCCGCGCAGCGATGACACCGAACCATCGGTCAAGCCGCGCCGCTACAAGCCGCTCGATTTCGGATTCCTGCTGGTGCCTGATGTGGTCGATCGCACGCCCGCGTTTATTGACTCGACTCTGCCGGAGAGTGCTGCCGCGAAGGTCGGATTGAAACCAGACGACCTTGTGCTGTTTGTGAACGACGAATTGATTCAATCTTGCCGAGCACTGCAAGACGCGATCGGCCGGCTCGAATCTGGCGACCAGCTTCGTTTAGTCGTTCGACGTGGCAACGAACTGGTCAACGTCGAGATGCCAGTCCCCAAGAAACGTGAGAAAGAATGAGTCCGGCTGAATGCTGATGGCTGTAAGCTGATGGCTGTTATCCCAACTCTTGGACATATCGAGTTTGAGATAACAGCCATCAGCCATCAGCTTACAGCCATCAGCCAGACAGAATGGCCAAGGTGACTCATGATGAAATTTGCTTCGCTGATGTTGCTCATCTTGTCGTGCTTTGCAAGCACATCGGCTTTTGCCTGGCAGGCACCGACGCGCGAGTTGGAAGAGGCCGAGGAGCAGGCTTTCAAGCGAGCCGTGTCGCAGGTCGCTCCGTCATTGGTGCGGATCGAGACGGTTGGCGGGTTGGATCAGGTACAGAACTTTTTGCTGGGCAACGGGCCGACGACGGGGTTAGTGCTGTCGGCGGATGGGTATGTGATTTCGAGTACGTTTAATTTTCTGTCGAAGCCTTCTTCGATCCTGGTGACGACGACCGATGGACGGCGGATGACGGCGAAAGTCATCGCGAATGACACGGTTCGCAGTTTGACCCTGTTGAAAGTCGAGGCGGACGGATTGGTGCCGGCTCGTGCAGCGGCGAAGGAGTCGATCAAGGTTGGCCAATGGGCGATCGCGGTTGGCCGGGCGCTGGATGCGAATGCGCCGAACGTATCGGTGGGAATTGTCAGCGCGGTGAATCGAGTTTGGGGCAAGGCCATTCAGACGGACGCGAAAGTCTCGCCGGTGAATTACGGCGGCGTGCTGGTGGATGTTGATGGCACGGTGATGGGCGTGCTGGTGCCGCTCTCTCCACAGGACAATTCCGCGGTGGCGGGGGTTGAGTGGTACGACTCAGGTATCGGCTTCTCGATTCCGTTGGCCGATGTGCTGGCGACGCTTGACCGGTTGAAGCAAGGGAAAGATTTGCGAGCAGGACTCGCTGGATTCACGTTTGCTTCGACCGACATGTTTGGGGGGGACACGAAGATCGACCGCGTGCGTTACGACTCGCCGATGTATCGCGCGGGGTTTAAGGACGGCGATCAGATCCTGGAATTGGATGGCCACAAGGTGACGCGACCGGCGCAGGTCAAGCATGTGCTCGGCAGCAAGATCGAAGGGGACAAGCTGGCGATCACCATCAAGCGCGGTGCGGAGACGAAGCAGGCGGACCTGACGCTGGTCGGCGAACTGCCGCCGTTCGAGGCGGGGTTTCTTGGAGTCTTGCCGACTCGTGAGAAGTTGGCGGCGGGAGGCGAAGGGGTCGGAGTGCGTTGGGTCTATCCCGATAGTCCGGCGGCGAAGATCGGGCTAAAGCCGCGCGATCGGATCGTGAAATTTCGCGATCAGACAATTACATCGGCGGCGCAGTTGATCGATCAGGTAAGCCGAGTTCGTCCGACCGAGAAGTCGGCCGTTGTCATCCGCCGCGAGGGGAAAGAACAAACGCTCGAAGCGGTGCTGGTTGGGTATCCGGCGGATGTGCCGAAGGAACTCCCCACGTCCCCCATTGAAGCGGCGGCTGAAGCAGAAACGAAGAAGGTGGTTGAAAAGCCGGACGGTCGAGTGGTCGAAGAGAAGGACAAGAAAGCGGAAGGGACCGACAAGCCGCGCACTGGTCGCTTTGGCGAGGAAGTTGCCGACAGCAAGAACGCTTGGTGGGCGTTCGTGCCGGAGAGTTACAACCCGGCGTATGGATACTCGCTGCTTGCCTGGTTGCATCCGCCGGGGGACACGCTGGAGGCGACGATTTTCGATTCGTGGAAGCTCGAGGCCGAACGTCGCGGCATCATCTTGCTGGGACTAAAGGCGGCGGACATTGGTGCCGGCTGGCAAGCGAACGAGGCGGAGTTCGTTTACGAGACAGTGGTCTCGTTTCAGAAAAAGTATTCGATCGACGCTGGCCGAGTCGTGCTGCATGGGTACGACAAGAGCGGTCCGTTCGCGACGCATCTGGCATTCAAACATCGTGACGTGTTTCGCGGATTGTTGCTCGCCGCGTCGGTGATCACCGAACGCCCACCGGAGAACTTGCCGGAGTATCGCCTGCAATTCCAATTGGTCTGCGGCTCGAAAGATCCGGCTCATGCGTTTCTTGACCGCAATGCCAACAGCCTGCGACAGCTCAAGTATCCGGCGAACTTCACGAGCCTGCCCGATTTGGAGCATCGGTATCCGAACGCCGACGGAGTGGATGCGATGGCTCGCTGGATTGATTCGCTGGATCGACTGTAGGTCAGCCTTTCCAGGCTGACCCGATGGGCGGACAGCGCTGTTGACGAATGGAGTACAGTGGAGCGTTCGGGGCAGCCTGGAAATGCTGTCCTACAGGGAGGAACTCATGGCGACCGTGACGGAGCCAAAACCGGACAACGCCGAGCTTCCGGTGCTCGATTACTGGAAGTCGTTCAATCCCGAACCTCTGCCGGTGCGCGGTCGCGAGTTGCTGGCGGTGTCGTGGTTGGTGGTACTCAGCGATTTGACGATCTATCGCGGGCAGGGCTTCGCCGGATATGCGTTGTTCTTCGTGGTGGCTCCGGTGCTGTTGGCTCTTGGCTCGCTGAGTCAGCAACGCCAGCGAGTTGGTTGGTTCATCGCGCTGCTGCTGTGGGCCTTGGCGGCTCGGTTGGTGTGGTGTGGTTCGAGCCTGGCGGTGTGTTGTGGGTTCGCGGGAGTGGTCGCGTTCGCGATGACGTTGGCGAATCGGACGCCGTTCGTGATGGCGGTGTGCGCGTTCGCGGGGCAGACGGTGGCGGCAGGTGCTCGCGGGCTGGGACATTATGGCCGCTCGGCGCATGGCGATTTGCGGCCGCTCAAACATGCGTCGGCGATGTCGGTGATGATGCCGCTGGCGGCCTTTGGTTTATTGGGATCGCTGTCGTGCTGGCGAATCCAGATTTGGTCTCGTCGTTCTCGCATCGGTTTGGGCATTGGTTGACGGTGATCAACGATTGGCTGATTCACTTCTCGTTCTTGGAGGTTGCGTTCTGGGTGGCCGCCGCGTGGTTCTTCGTCGGCTTGCTGCGACCGACGCCAGTTGAGCCAAGCGTGGGACCACTCGCGCCGCATCGTGCTGAGACCACCTTAACGTCAGGTCCGGCCCCGTTGTATTCGGCCTATCGCAATACGCTGGTGACGGTGATCGGCTTGTTTGCCGTGTATCTGGTCTTCGAGTTTCAGTCGCTCTGGTTCCGCGAGTTTCCGAAGGGTTTTCATTTTTCGGGATACGCTCACGAGGGAGCGGCTTGGCTGACGTTCGCACTGGGACTGGCGACGGTCATGCTGTCGCTGATCTTTCGTGGCGACATCTTGAGCGACGAACGCCTGCCGAAACTGAAACGCCTGGCGTGGATTTGGTCGGTGTTGAATCTGCTGCTGGCGATCGCGGTCTATCACCGATTGTGCATCTACATTGGCTTTAATGGCATGACTCGAATGCGAATGGTCGGCTTCTACGGCATGACGGCCGTTGTCGTCGGTTTTGGGTTGGCGGTGTGGAAGATTGCTCGGCAGCGAGATTTCGTGTGGCTGTTTCGCGCCGACCTTTGGGCCTTGGCGGCGGCGTTCTATTTGTACGCGCTGACTCCCGTGGACTTGATCGTGATGCGCTACAACGTGGCCCGCATCTTGGCGGGCGATCCGGCTCCATCGGTGCAGGTCAGCGTGCATCCGATCGACGCCGAGGGAATTCGCGAATTGTTTCCGCTCATCGAGTGCAGAGATGAAATCATTCGCGAAGGAGTGAAGGCACTGCTGGCTCGGCGAGAGAGCGAGATGACGGGCGAGAATCACCGGACGGGAAAGGTGTTCTCGAAATGGGAGTAACTCACGGCGTTTCAATTCGCGGAAGAGGCTTTGCTTCGGGAATTGAACAACGACCGAGATCGGATGAAACCGCACTCTGGTCCCGTCAAACGTGAGGAAGCGTGGGAGCGGTTTCAGAAATACGCGTATCAGTGGTACTGAGCAGGTCTGAGCCGTATCGCGGCCGTCATGGAGCGGCCAGTTGCCGATGCGATTCGGGCCGCTCCCTGGCGGTCGCGGTACGGCTGGTCGACGCAAACAGTTGTCTGGACAACTATCGTTCGGCGGCGTAACTTACCCGCCATGTCCACGACTCGTGCCAATCTGACGCGGCGGGCGACTCGGTTTGATTCACTCGAACAGGAAGTGTTTCTGAATTTGTGGAGGACGTACGACCGGCTGCGGATTCAGGAGGATGCTCTGTTCGGTGAGTTTGAACTGACTCCGCAGCAGTACAACCTCCTGCGGCTGTTGAAGGCTGCTCATCCGGAGGCTTTGCCGACGCTGGCACTGGCCGAGCGGTTGGTCTCGCGAGCGCCGGATATCACCCGAATGTTGGACAAGCTGGAGGAACGTGGGCTGATCGCTCGCGATCGGCCGGCGGAGAATCGGCGAATGGTGCGCATCGGGATCACCGCTGCTGGAGAGGCCCTTTTGGAAGAGATCGCAATCCCGCTGCAGGAGTGTCACGCTCGGCAACTTGGGCATCTGTCGGCGGCGGAGTTGCGGCAGTTGTGTGCGTTGTTGCGAGCGGCCCGTGGGCCGCATGAAGTGGATGCGAGTAGTTGGTTGTAATTGGAGAGCTGTCGCCGCGCTTCGCCAGAACGCGGGCTGATCTGCAAAACACACACGTTCTGGCGAAACGGGGCTACGACGTCTTCGGAAGGCAGGCATCATGGTGAGTGTTCGCGAAACCGATGTGGTTGTGATTGGCGGCGGGCCGGCGGGCTCGACGGCTTCGACGTTGATCGCTCAGCAGGGCCATCGCGTCCAATTGTTCGAGCGTGAGAAGTTTCCCCGGTTTCACATCGGCGAGTCGCTGATTCCAGAGACCTATTGGGTGCTCGAACGGCTCAACATGCTGCCGAAGATGCGGGCCAGCCGGTTCGTGCATAAGCACAGCGTGCAGTTCGTGAACGCGGCAGGGAAGCTGTCGGCTCCGTTTTACTTTTGGGACAACAAGCCGCATGAGTGCTCGCAGACCTGGCAGGTGGTCCGCAGCGAGTTTGATTTGATGATGCTCAACAACGCTCGCGAGCATGGAGTCGAAGCACATGAAGGCGTGCGTGTGCTCGAAGTGATTTTCGAGGGAGACCGCGCGGTCGGCGTAAAGATTCAGGAAGCGGACGGGGCTCAGTGCGAGGTGCGGGCGAAAGTCATCGTCGATGCCAGTGGGCAGAGCGGGCTGTTGCAGAACAAATTCAAGCTCCGCGTCTGGGATCCGGTTCTCAACAAAGGAGCGATCTGGACGTACTGGGAAGGAGCTTATCGCGACGTCGGCCGAGACGAGGGAGCGACGATCGTCATTCAGACGCCCAACAAGCAGGGCTGGTTCTGGAACATCCCGCTGCACGACAACCGACTCAGTTTGGGCGTGGTTGGCCCCTTCGACTATCTCTTCAAGGGACGCGGGACTCACGAGCAGACGTATCACGAAGAAGTCGAGAAGTGTCCCGCTGTGGTCGAGCGGCTTACCAATGCGAAACGCGTGACGGGTTACTTCGCGACGAAGGATTATTCGTATCGCTCAACACAGGCCGCGGGCGACGGCTGGGTGACGATCGGCGATGCGTTTGGGTTTCTCGACCCGTTGTATTCATCGGGCGTGCTGCTGGCGCTGAAGTCGGGTGAGATGGCGGCGGATGCGATCGTCAAAGGGTTGCAAGCCGGAGATACGTCGGCGAATCAGCTTGGCAAGTGGTCGGCGGTGCTCAATCAGGGCATCGACCGGATGCGGCGGCTGGTCTGTGAGTACTACGACGGATTCAGCTTTGGCAACTTCGTGAAGAATTATCCCCACCTGAAAGGTAAAGTCACCGATCTGTTGATCGGCGACTTGTTCACGGACAAGGTTGATGTGGTGTGGGAGCCGATGGAGTCGCTCTATGGCGAAGGCAAGCACACTCCGAACGCCTGGGATGCGGGGACGCCTCCCGCAGTCGCCGCGACGAAGGTCAATGAACTGTTTCTGCCAGAAGGACCGCGACCGTAGGTTCGATGACAAACTCTTTGAGCGGAATGGCGCTAACCACCGGTGACTTGATTTCGATTTACCTTCCCAATAACCGGCGGCTAGCGCCTTGCCGCTCACTCGTCCGGGCCCCAGATTGAGTCGATTTGAGAGGAATGAAATGCCGCCCCAACGCTACCAATCTCGACAAGACAAATTGTTGTCGTTGATCCGTGAAGCCGAAGTCGATGCGCTGCTCGTCACCGGTGTGTCGAACGTGCGGTATCTCACAGGTTTTTCCGGCGACAGCAGCGCATTGCTGATCGGGCCGAGCGTGCGGGTGCTGATCTCCGACAGCCGGTATCAGACGCAGATCGCCGAAGAGTGTCCGGGGCTGGATGCTGACATTCGGACGCAGAAGACGAAGCCTCACGACCAGTTGGCGGCGGTCATTGCGAAGGCTCGGCCAGGGAAGCTGGCAATTGAGTCGCACATCCTGTCGGTGCATGAACTCGGCAGGTTCAAAGAAGCGATCGAAAAGACGGACGCCGGGAAGTGCATCGAGATCAAGCCGCTGGCCGAGACAGTCGAGAAGTTGCGGCAGATTAAGGATGACGAGGAAGTCGCCGAGACGCGCCGAGCGATCCACATCGCCGAGCGGGCGTTTGTCGCGATGAAGGCGACGCTAACCGGCGAGTTGACCGAACGGCAGGTCGCTCATGAGTTGGAGCACACGATGCGGCGGCTCGGAGCGGATCGTTCGGCGTTTGAGCCGATCATTGCCGTTGGCGACCGTTCAGCACTGCCACATCACCGGTCTGGCGACCGCCGAATGAGTGAATCGACCTTCCTGTTGGTGGACTGGGGAGCGGCACTTCCCAGTGGCTATCGCAGTGACTTGACCCGTGTTTTGGCCACAGATACCGTCCCTAGCCAACTTCAAGAACTTCATGGAGTTGTGCTCAAAGCTCAGCTTGCCGGCATCGCCGCGATCCGCCCCGGAGCCAAGCTCAAGGATGTGGACTCGGCCGCTCGCAGGGTGATCGAAGATGCTGGCTACGGCGGCTTCTTCGGCCACGGGTTAGGGCACGGCATCGGCCTACACATTCACGAGGAACCCCGGCTCAGCAGCGTCGCCGAAGGGGAGCTGCAAACCGGCAACATTGTGACCGTCGAACCAGGGGTATATTTGCCCGACTTCGGTGGTGTGCGGATCGAAGACGACGTGATCGTCACGCCGGACGGTCATGAGGTTCTGTCATCGTTACCGAAAAGCTTGTAGTACCGCCTTTAGGCGGAATCCGAATCAACGCACCGCCTAAAGGCGGGACTACGAACAATGACGATCAAACCACGAGGCAAACCGCGTATGGCTGACAAATCCCCATCGACGGGTTCGTTCGATCTCGACCGGGTTCGCGAACTCGTTGAGATGATGGAAAAACACGGCGTCACCGAAGTGAACCTTCGCAAAGCTGACGAACGCTGGGTGCTCCGGCGCGGCCCGGCCGAGGTCATCAACATGATGGCTCCCGGCGGTTATGCACCGCCGCCGAATTACGCTCCGGCTCCGCAGGCTCATGACACGCCCGCGCCGCAGGCGGCGGTTCCGAGTACACCGGCTGCGGTGGACGGCCCGGTGATCAAAAGCCCGACGGTCGGCACGTTCTATGGTGCTCCGTCGCCGGGCGAGCCGGCGTTCGTGAAAGTCGGCTCGACGGTGAAGGCCGACACGGTCGTCTGCATCATCGAGGCGATG
>SYJG01000049.1 GCA_005798445.1 Planctomyces sp. | reverse complement strand
GGATTTGAAGCCGGAGGCTCCTGCGGAAGTGCGCGGCACGTTTCAGCCGATCGCCACACGCACGCCGGGGATGGATGTCTGCGAGCACTTGCCGAAGCTGGCCGTGCGATCCGACAAGTTCGCGGTGATTCGCTCGATGACGCACGGCTTGCCGAGCCACGAGCACGCGACACACATGCTGCTGACCGGCATCGACAAGATGCCGATCGGCTCGACGCACATGGCGTCGCGGAACGATTGGCCTTGTTACGCCTCGACGCTCGACTACCTGCGACCGCGGCGTGACGGAATTCCCAATGGCGTGATGCTGCCGACGTATTTGAATAACGGCTACGGGTTCTCGGGCCAGGATGCCGGGTTCCTCGGAGCGAAGTACGACCCGTGGCATGTGAAGCAAGATCCCAACGACCCGAAGTTTCGCGTCGAGAACCTCAGCCTGCCAGTAGGGATGACGGTGGATGCGCTCGGCCATCGACGCGAGTTGCTCGCTCAGTTCAACGCACAGTCGGCGAGCTTCGATCTCGCTCGATCGGCCGCCGAGTTCAGCAACTATCAAGACCAGGCGATGTCGATCCTGACCGCGAGCGCGATCGGCCGCGCCTTCGCCATCGACCAGGAACCGGCCGCCGTGCGTGACAATTATGGTCGGCATCTGTTCGGCCAATCGTTGCTGTTGTCGCGGCGGCTCGTGCAGGCCGGAGTTCCCATCGTGCAGGCCAACATGGGGACGATGAATAACTGGGACACGCACAACAGCAACTTCACGCAGCTCAAAGACCGCCTGTTGCCGCCACTGGATCAAGGTGTCTCCGCATTGCTGGACGATCTGAGTTCCTCTGGCCTGTTGGAGACAACTCTGGTCGTCATAGTCGGCGAGTTCGGCCGCACTCCGAAGCTCGGTGGCAACGTTGGCACGCCGAGCTACGTCCCCGACGGCCGCGACCACTGGGGTGGAGTCTTCTTCGCTCTCTTCGCCGGAGCCGGCGTGCGCGGCGGCCAAGTCATCGGCAGTTCCGACAACATCGCCGCCTATCCCGCCTCGAACCCCTACTACCCGTCCGATCTCGGAGCGACGATCTTCTCTTCACTCGGCATCGACCCGCGCAGCATCATCAAAGACCGAGTCAACCGCCCCAGTCACGCCAGCGAAGGGGAACCGATCGTACCGCTGTTCAGCGGTGCGGCCAGTTAGGACATGGTCAAGAACAACTTCCCGAATTCTCATCTGTGCCTCGGCATTGCCATCTGTGCTAATCAATGAATCGAATAGCACAGATGGCAAAGCCGAGGCACAGATGAAGACCCGATCGCAACGGATCCGGCTGCAAACCGGGAAGTTGTTTTGGACCACTTCCTTAGTAGAGATAGGGACGCAACCGCTCATCCATGTCACAGAAATCAGCCGCACGGCTCCAGGGCAGGCTAGTTTTTCAAACTGGGGGCGATTTCAGGGCGAGCGAGTTCGTCCAGTTTGGTGCATCCGCATTCCGGCCCTGCCATCCGTAGGCGAAAACAGACCTCCATTTGACTGCGGATGGCAAAGCCGGACTGCGGATCAAGACAACTGCGACTCTTCCTGCGAAACCAACAACTCACCCCAAATTCTGAAACTAGCCAGCCCTGCGCACGGCTAATTTTCGGAAAGCGTAACAGAGGCCACGAATGACAAATCAAAAAACAGTGCGTCGGAATGGCTGCCGCCATGAGGATCATCCGCAGATCGGACGACGAGACCTTTTGCAGGTCGGCGGTTTGAGTCTCATTGGCATGGGGCTTGGCGATCTGTCGCGACTGGAAGCTGATGCCGCAGTGGCGAATGCTCGGCCGGGGACGGCGAAGTCGGTCGTGTTCATTTTTCAATCCGGTGGTCCATCACCCTTCGAGACGTGGAGTCCAAAACCGGAAGCGCCGGACACCATCCGCGGCGAGTACGGCATCACGCAAACGCATGTGGCCGGCGAGGTCTTTTGCGAGTACCTCCCGAAGCTCGCGGCGCGGAGCCGGATGTTTTCGGTCGTCCGGACCATGCACCATGTGGCCGAGCGGCAGTTTCGCAACGAGCACAACAGTTGCTCGTACTTGATTCACACGGGAACGACCGAACTCCCCGTCGGCGACACGAACGCTTCGATCGCTCAGCCGCGAGCGGGACGAATCAGTTGGCCCTCGATGGGTTCGATGCTGGCCTACGCCGCGCCGACGGCTACAAGCGTTGGCTTGCCCGCCGTCATCGAACTGCCGCGAACCAACTTGATGAAGTATCCCGGTCGCGAACCGGGAATTCTCGGCCCACAGTTTGATCGCTTCAGTGTCGATCTCGCTCCGAAGTGTGGTGCCGAAGGGGGCGCGTGCCCCAATTGCTTTCGGCATGCTGATCCGAACTTTGCACCCGATCGTTTGCCTGGTGCTCCGAAAGCGTGGTGGGACAATTCGAGTTGCCGCAACGCAGAATTCCACCTGCCCGATTTCGGACGGACGGCGGGGACGTCGCTCTCGCAGTTGGAAGACCGAGCCGTACTGCTCCGGCAACTGGACGACATGCGGCGAGGACTCGATCGCGATGAGCAACTCGGCACGCTGGCGGCATGGGACGCTCATCGTCAGCAGGCGATGCGGTTTGTTCTCGCGTCGCGACCCGGCAAACAGAATCCCTTCGACCTGACTCAGGAATCCGATCGCACGCGCGACTTGTACGGTCGCCAAGAGTGGGGGCAAGGTCTCTTGGTCGCTCGCCGATTGGTGGAGGCCGGAGTGCGGATGGTGCAGGTCAACCTCCGTGGTTGGGACACTCACCAAAACGCCTTCCGCGATCTGAAGGGGAAGCTGCTGCCGTCGCTCGACCTTTGTCTGAGCGGGTTCCTCGACGACTTGGCCGAGCGCGGTTTGTTGGACGAAACGCTCATCGTGATGTGCGGCGAGATGGGCCGCACGCCGCGCATCTCGCCGATCACTCCCAACGGAAAGAATGTGTTCGGCGAGGTGTTCACTCCCGGCCGTCATCACTGGGGCGATGTGTTTCCCTGCTTCTTCGCGGGCGGAGGCATTCAACCCGGCCGCATCATCGGACGCACGGACTCACACGGCGGCCTTCCCGAAACCGAGGCGTACACCCCCGAAGACTTGGCCGCGACGATCTTCCACTGCCTGGGCATCGGCCCTGATCGCGAGTTCCGCGACACCACCGGCCGCCCCTACCACGTCTATCGCGGCCAACCAATTCGACCGCTCTTGTGAAGTAAATCTCCGGCCGTATCGAATTGTGCCAAGAGGCCATCCACGCATTACTGAAACCGCATCAGAATGTGGTCGATGACGATTCTTCGCCCAACCGTCGAGCGTTTGTGTTTTGACCGGTAGCTGCGGAATGAAGGTATTGATGACAGCGCCATCGGATTAAACGGAAGCGACGGATCGACCTCGTATTTCTTTGCCGTCTGATTGAGAGCCGCAGCAATCTTTTCGCCCCAATGATCGAGTTCGCCGGACTGAACGTAACCGAGCATGCCTGCGTGGTCTTCTTCGCGAGCGTAGTCGCCTCGCAGGAAGCAACCCAATCCTTCGCTTCCCAGATACACCGTCACTGGATGCCCTTTGCCTAACCGCTTGGCTTCAAAGCGGAATCTCGCGCGGGGACGAAACGAGCCTGAGTCGATGCGGAGGTCAACTCGTTTGCGTTGCTTCCCTTTACGGCGTCCGTCGTTGACGGGCGGGTCATCATGGACGCTGAAGGCGATCATCCAATCCTCAGCGCGATCGCTCAGCACGCCGTCGATCGCATTCACCAAGTCTCCCGTGATGGCAGGTTCTTGCGTCTTGGTGTAAGCGGCGGGAGTCAATCGCTTGTAGCCGAGTTGAATCAGTCGATGGACGCGGCGAACGAAGACGTGTCGCAGCTCGGCGGAGTTGTCGGACATGTCGCTCGGTTGCGATCGTGAAACGTGCATCACGGCGAGTCACCTCCGAGCTGCAAGGTCTCGGCGATGATCTCGCTGGCGTCCTGCATGGCTTGGCTTTCGGTCCAATGAAAGCGTTGCAGCGGTTTGAAGACGAACGTCTTGGTCCCTTCGTAGATGCGTAGGTTGCGATCGAAGTAGACCCACTGACTGTGCTGTTTCCGAAGTCGTTGCCGAGCCTTTTCCAACTGCTTCGCCGTCGGACTGTCGGCAGCCACAACGACGGGCTCCCGCGCGGCCGCTTTGTCGGCAATGAGATCAACCTGAATCATCCCCGACACAGAAGCCTTGTCGTAAACGATCCCGACCTGATGCCATTTCTCCAACTCGCCATCAACAAAGGCATCAAGGTCTTTCTTCAACCGCTTGGCGTAATTTTTCAACTCGTCCGTCTTCGGTAGGCGAACAGCCGGTTGTCCGATCTTCCCGTCATTCAACTCCAACCGCACATGCACGAGATCGTGGACCAACGCCCGTTCCCGCTCGTCGAGTCCGAGTGCGTCGTAGACGAGGTCGTTCAACTCCTTGAGCAATGGGTTGAGGCTCTCTTCATCCTCGATACCAGTGCCGGGCAGAGTGAGTTGTTTGCTTGAGGTTTGGCGGCGAGTCTCACGCACATCAACCGGTGATGTCTTCAGCAATCGAGAATAAAGATCAGCCCAGGGCTTGAGTTGCTCGTGCGAGTAATCCGCCATTGGAACGGGGATTGAACGCAGTGCGTTGAGCGTCGCCCGATCACGTTTCACACCTAATTCCGTCGAAGTGAGAAGCTGGTGGTAGAGCGCGAAGTCAGAACTCAAATAGAGCGAGAATGCCTTGAGAAAATCGACGTCATCGGTGCTGCTCACGATGCCGATCTGACGCGGCGGAACGATGAGATATTTGTCGGTGAAGACGGCGAATGACCGTGCGGCGCTAACGATGACATGTGGTGGACGACAGACGGCAAGTCCACGAATTCCTCGCCTAACATGACCGTAGTGATTCGTATTCTCTGCAAGAGCACTTTGAGGAAACGCAAACAGATGGCGAAGTCTTGGAATCGCTTTGACGTTCAACACCAGCTTGTCGATGACCTCTGGCAGATACTTGGTTCGATTCTCGCCACTCGCAACGAGTGACGAAACAAGTGGTGGACCTTCCGCGACGACAATTTGTTTTTGGACTTCTAATGCGGCAAGGCTTTTTGAGCGTGCTGAAATGCGATCAATCAGCTTGGTGTCCGACGCCGATCCCCACAACGCAAGCTTCCAGGGAATCCCTTTACCAGACGTGACAAGCTCCATTTGCATGTCACGCATTTCACTGGCCGTCGCCACGAGACTCCACGTTGGGTTTCTCTCGCCTGATGCGTCGGGCCGCGTGACTTCTTGGTTCGCGACCAGTGGCGAGTAAACCGTTATGTAATTTTCATTTGGTTCGACGTCGTTCGGCATGAAGTGACAAAAGAAGAAGGATGCGGCAGCGATGCGTGGACGTTTGACCGTTGATTTGCCCTTGGCAAACAGCACTTCGGCAAGATTCGCAAAGTTTGCGACAGCCGTAACTCGCTGGTTTACGAAAAACGCGGCTCGAAACTTCTTCGACGGATCTTCGAACAAAGTCATCGCAGGCAGCAGCAGCGTTGCTGCACCCATCTCAGCCAAGAAGTCGCAAACACGCCAAGCAAATGCCTGAGCGACTTCGTTGTCGCCACAAGGGCGTGCCTTATTGGCCGCGTCGGACATCCATTCCCAAACTGGTTCGTCTTGGTCGATCAGCTTTTTTGGATCGAGGTCTTTCCACGGCGGATTGCCGATGATCCAGTCGAACTTCGTTTTCGACAGTGCGTCATTCGCTGACTTCTTCAGCTTGAAGAAGTTGGTGTGAAAGATGTTCTGGTCGCGGAGAGTCGGGAGTTTGAAGCCTTGTGCGGAGTTGGTCGGTGATACGGGCAAGAGGTCAGGCGGATCGACGTAGTCAAGCAACGTCAGGATCAGGCTCAGTTCCGTGACGCTGCAAGCGTCGGGATCGTTATCAACGCCGAAGATGTGGCTCTCAAGCAGCTCTTTCAATTCCTGCGGCGTGGGCTTTTTCTTCGTGGCCGGGAATTCGCGTTCGATAAGCCGTCGGTAGCTCTGCACCAGAAACGCTCCGGAACCGCAGGCTGGGTCGAAGACCTTCATGCCTCGCTTCAGCGGCAAGCGTTCGTCCATTTCTGAAAGCATGAAATTGACGACCGGGATCGGCGTGTAATACGCAGCGGCTTCTTCCCCCTTCGTCTTGCGACCGTCTTCTTCGGGTGCGTGCAGGAATTGCTCGTAGATCACCGAAAGCGTTTCGATTGGGATGTACGAGAAGTCGTAGACGCGGAAATCGAGATGCAACTGCCAGTCGCGTTCGCCGACCATTTCGTCGCCGTCAAAGGTGGCTGCGACTCGCGAGATCAGCTTGTCATCCGGTGCTCCCTGTCCTCGCAGCTTGAGTGGAAAGACGCTGCCGTTGAGCCAGCCATCGAGTCGCTCGTTGACCGCTTGCAAGCCCCGGCGACTCGCCGTTCGACCGAAGATGGTCGAAGCATCCAGGCCCCATTCCGCGAGTCGATCGTCCGAGAGGATGTCTCGGTCGCGCAGGTAATGCAGATAGACGTATTTGCCGATCAAAGCATGCGAGACGTCCTTTTCCAGTCCACCATGTTTGCGAAGCCAACCATCGAGTTTTTGCAAACTGCTGAGCAGCTTCCAATCGACTCGCGTCTCTGGAGTCACGTCTCGACCGCAGTCTCGCCACACTTTGCCGCTGTCGATGTGGTCGGCATGAAACGACTCGGCCAACTGCGACACTTCATTGAAGGTCGTGAGCGTCCGCAATACCCCGCGCGCGACGCCGTCCGATTGTGGCTGACACCGAAATCCTGAATACAGCCGAATTTCGCGTGGCGAATGCACGAGCAAGAACGGAACGACGTCTTGGTTCCAAACGAGTTCATGCACCTTGTCAGCCGCCTGTTCCGATTCCGCGCGACAGACGTAGACGACAGGCACTACAGGATCGGTCTTTGAATGAGGATCCCGACGGAGTGAATAAACCCCTTCCAGGTTGCAGGGCTTTGACATCGCCTTGCGAAAGACGTGACCAAACTCCGGCGCGGTGCGCAACCCCGCAGTGCCGCGACGCAAGAAATGCGGCGAGTCTGAATAGCCGAGTTCATCGAGTAGTTTGGCGAAGTCCATTCTGAGTGTTCGTTCTCTTCAAGTGGCCTGTGTGCTCCGTGAGCCAGACTATTCAACACAACGGACGACAAATGTTGAATCGCTGGAGTCGCTGCGGATTTTAACGCGAATTCGAATCGCTCGGCTATGTAGTTCCGATCTCGCTTCATCCGGGCTGGGAACGGGAGGACGAGGACACTGCCGTCATCGCTCCGCGTGACGAGCCGAACTGGCAACCACGCCGTTCGTTCTGTGATCAGAAGTGCATACAATGCGTCGTCAATCACCGGCGCAAACGCTCTGGGTGACGATGGCACGAGACCTTTGTAAGCTGACTGCGAGTCACGGCAGCAACACCTGGAGATCGACCTGATGAGCACGCTTAGCCGTCGCGAAATGATTCAGATGAGCGCCGCTTGCGGCATGGGAGCGGTGATCGGTGAGGCGGGGTGCTCCGAACAGGTGCTCGGAGCAGATGCTTCGCCGGCGCAGCGGGCCAGCGGCGCATCGCCGATTCAGACGCGGATGTTTTGGACGTGGGATCACAGCACCGAATGGGCTTTGAATCGTCCGGGGGCGCACACGCACGGATCGTGCAACGAGTATGGGCGCAGTACGGACTCCTTCGTTCAAGACTACACGGCCCTGCTGCGCTGGTGCGGGCGGCACAAGATCGACGCGGTTGTCGTTTGGGGACTGTTGCGTGACGGCCACGGTGGTCTGGAATCGGCCAAGCGTTTGTGTGATGTCGCCGCGAAAGAGAACGTGCGGTTGCTGTGTGGCGTGGGACTGAATGCGTATGGCGGGGTCTATTACGAGGGGAACTCACCGCACAATCTGGAGCGGCACTTGGAAGCACACCCCGAGTTGAGTGCCGTCAATTCTGATGGCAGTCAACTGAGCTTCTCGATCGACCTCAATGGTGGGAAAACTCCCATCACCACCACAGGTCAGCCCGGTCCGCGCGGGTTCTATCAAGCCTGCCCTTCGCGGCGAGAGAATCAGGACTTCATGGCGGAGTCACTGGCATGGCTCTTCAAGAATCTGCCATTGGGTGGAGTTCAGGTCGAAACGGGCGATACAGGAATCTGCCAATGCAAGCTCTGCCGCGATCGTCGCCAGCACTCGACATCCGACTTCTCTTGGCTCTCCTGGGAAGACATGGGGCTGATGTACCCGCTGGCCACGAACGCGGTGCGCTCAGTGGCTCCGGACGCTTGGATCGTGTGCGAAACGTATTCACATCCGCAGCCGCATCACGGGCCGGACAAGCCGCCGAAATTTGGCGACACCATGCCCGCGTGGGCTGCCGCCGAGTTAGCCAAGTTCCCGCGTGGCGTCTTCGTCCAGTGGGTGGCCGACTATTTCATGAAGCATGGCGAGATCACGCCCGCGTGGACGGCCGAAGGGCGAGTCACAAAAGGCGATCACCGCCACGTCATGCGGTCGCATCTGGCGACCTCGTGGTTTGGAAATCGGGGTGAGCTGGCTGTCGATTGGCTCGCGAATCTGGTGCAGCGCAGCATCGCCTCCGGCTTTGAGGGCATTTCGCTCTTCGGTGAAGTGTCGCCGTTTCACGCCGGAGCGGAATTGAACTACCTCGCACTGGCCGACTACGGCGGAGCAGACAACCCCAAAGCCGATCTCGACTCCTTCCAACAGCGAGTCGCCGCGCCGCTGTTGGGTGGAGCGGACAACGCTCGCGACTTCCTCCGCTTCGCTCGGCTGTTGAGCGACCGAAACAAGATTCCCGCCGCGCTTCCAAGCATCTATGGCCGCCTCGCTTCGCTCCCTCCGGACGCCGCGCGGCGTTGGTGTTGGCTGGCAAACCAACTGGCTTCGTTTGTCCCATTGGAACCGTAGCCGCCTGCTGAGAAACTTCGTGGGATAGACTTCCAGCCTGTCATTTCCCGATGAACCTGTAACTCTCCATCGAATACGACAGGCTGGAAGCCTATCCCACGGTTTCTAAACAGACAGGTCGTCCGCTGGTGAAACACAACCTCTTGCCAAACTCGAAAGGCTCGGCAAAACCAAAATGACCGACCATATGCTCAATCGACGTGAATGGATCGGCGTGACGGCGGGCGCGTTGTCGCTCGCCGCTGATCGACAGATTGGTCGAGCCTGCGGCGCGGAGGTGAAGCGTCCGCGAGTCGCGGCCGTCGTCACCGAGTTCACGCACCGCAGCCATGCGCATGTGATTTTGGAAAACTTTCTGGAGCCGTATTACTTCAACGGCAAGTTGACCGAATCGGGAATGGACGTCGTCAGCCTCTACGTCGATCAGTTTCCCGCCGATCGCGATATGGCTCGCGAGGTGGCGAAGCAATACGGCATCACGATCTACCCGACGATTGCCGAGGCATTGCGGCTCGGAGGCAATGAACTGGCGGTCGATGGCGTGCTGTCGATTGGCGAGCACGGCAATTATCCGACGACCGATCGCGGGGCCATCATGTACCCCCGCAAGCGGTTCTTCGAGGAAATCGTCGCCGTGTTTCGCCAAAGCGGGCGAGTCGTCCCGCTGTTCAGCGATAAGCACTTGTCGTATCGCTGGGACTGGGCCGACGAGATGGCGCGCGTCGCGCGAGAACTCAAGATCCCCTTCATGGCGGGAAGCTCCGTGCCGTTGGCGCAGCGACGCCCGCCGCTTGAATTGCCAACGGATGCAAAGATCGAAGAAGCGGTCTCGATCCACAGTGGCCCGCCCGAAGTCTACGACTTTCACGGACTGGAGGTGTTGCAGTCGATGGTCGAGGCACGTCGCGGCGGCGAGACGGGAGTCAGCGAAGTTCAATTGCTCGAAGGGGACGCCGTCTGGCAAGCCGCCGCCGAGGGACGCTGGAGTTACGCGCTGGCCGAAGCGGCGATGCGTGCCGAGACCGGCAAAGAGGTCGGCCGGCTTCAGGACTTCATCGAACCGGCCGACGGCAAACAGCATCCGGTCCATGCGATCCTGATCAAGTATCGCGATGGTCTGCGAGCCACGGTGCTGCGCCTCGGCAATGTTTCCACCCGCTGGTGCTTCGCTTGCCGACTCGCGGGAAAGCTGGAACCGCTGGCGACCAGCTTCTACGTCGGCCCGTGGGAGAATCGCAATCTCTTCAAGGCCCTCTCGCACGCGATCCAGACGCACATCCGCGAGCAGCAAGCGCCGTATCCCGTCGATCGAACATTGCTAGTCACCGGAATGCTGGCCGCTGCGATGGACTCGCGCTTCGAGCAACATAAAGTGATCGCGACACCGCACCTCGATGTGACGTATCAACCTCGCGACTTTCGGGCGCTGCGCGAGATGGGCGAGTCCTGGAAGATCATCACGGAAGACATGCCCCAACCCAGAGGAATCAACCCCGGCGGCCCGCGACGAAAGAAACAACCATGAATCGAATCGGATCTATGTGCTGCATCACGTTGCTTCTCGGCATCGCGGACTCGGGTTGGGGACAAGAGGCCAAAGTGAGAGCCGTCTCGTCGCAGCCGGTGCATCCGGTGTTGATTCGCAATGAGCACGGCCCGATGACGCGCGTGGTCGTGGAAGTCACAAAGGGCGAGGAGGCGGTGGCAAAGTCCTTCGTCTTCCAGCTCGACGG
>SYJG01000048.1 GCA_005798445.1 Planctomyces sp. | reverse complement strand
GTGACGAGGTCGTCGATGTTCGTTTTGCAGACGCTGGTGCAGACGCCGGTCAGCAGGTTGTTTCGCAGGCAGGCTTCGATCCCTTGCATCGTCTTGCTGAGGACTCCGCCTCGGCCGCGGCGTTCGTCGCTGACGATCTCGCTGCCCTCGACGCTGATCAGCGGCGTGACGTTGCCGATGCGGCGCATCTCGCGAGCGACCTCGTCGGTGATGAAGTGGCCGTTGGTGAAGACTTGGAAATAGCAGTCAGGATGCGCGGCCAGCATCTCGAGCAACTGCGGGTGCATGAACGGCTCGCCGCCGACGATGCCGAAGAAGACGTTGCCCATCTGCTTGGCCTCGTTGACGAGGCGGTTCCAGGCATCGAGGCTGATCTTCTCTTGCTTGGCCGAGACATCGACCCAACAGCCCTGGCAGCGCAGGTTGCAGGTGTTGAGAATCGAGACGTACAAGAACGGCGGGAAGAACTGGCCCTTCTTCATCCGGCGTTTGTATTTGATGACCGACAGCGTCCCTTTGACCCCCATGTTCCACAGGAACTTGGCGACCAGCCGCTTGTTGGTTTCCAGCAGCACTCGTTTGGCCATTCGCAGGTACATGGCAGAGCCTTTCGGGGAGTCAATTTGTCCGAGCGGATTTCTGTTTCTTGGCGGTGCGTTGCTTCACGGCTTTCCAGAAGTCATCGCGAGCCAGTCCTTTGCCTGCCCGAACGCTGCGTCGCGACTTTTCCAGCAATGCATGAAATCGGGGTGAGTGAGCGAGAATCAATCGCTCAAGATCATCATCGTCAATCGGAACAAGTAGTGCGGCGACGACTTTGCCGTTGCGAGTGATGACCACTGGCCCATCCGTCTGGCAACCATCGACGTAGGCGCTGAGCTTGGCCTTCACGTCCGCGAGCGGGGCAATTTTCATGGCTGGAAGTCCTCTCCGGCGAAGGTCAGGCGTTCGCGAACTTTCTCGCCAACGGCCAAAATCACAACGGATTGTTCTGTGGCATCGATTTCGTAAAAGACTCGAAAACAATTTTGAGGCCCGCAACGCAATTCCCACTCGGCTCCGAACGGTGCGGGTTGACGGAGTGGCTTGCGGTTGCGAGTCTCAACGGAAGGCGTGTGGATCAGTTGTTCGTCGATGGCTTGTTCAATCAGACGATGATGTTTGCGTTCGATGGCCACGAGATGCTCAATCGCCTCGGGTGCGAAAGTCAGTTGGAATTTGGGAGACCGTGGCATGGACCAGAATGATAGTCACGACGAATTTCACGACAATGCTGCGACCGGGATTCCTTCGATCGCGAACGGACGCTCGAAGCGGGACTCAAAACACTTCAAGGCTCGGAAACTGTTTCGTCGCGGAATGGTCGCTGGCATACTCTTGGTCGCATCTCTTGCGACTCCGGTTGCGTTTGGCCAACAGCTCCTGACATTCGAGGGGAGCGTCCAGGTTTCCGTCCGCGCGCTGTCGCAGTTGGATTTTTGGAAGCCAGAAGGTTCCGTCTCCGATTCCGGCCCGAAGCCGGAAGGCCGAGCGGTGCGGCTGCGCGGCGAGATTGGCGGCGGATTCGCGGTCAACGCGACGTCGCTCGCCATGGATTGGCGGCAGGTCGAGTCGATCGGGTTGTGGCTGCATCGTTCGGCCGAGGAGGCCAAGGAGCATCCGACGGTCGAACTCGTGCTGCGGCTGTCGGAGGAAGATCAGAAGGCGTCGTTCTGGCGACGGCTGGAAGTGTCGCATGTCGGTTGGCAGAAATTGGTCCTGCCGTTGGAGTGGTTTGTCTGGAGCGACGGCCGGATGCCGCGTTGGGAGAAAGTGAAGTTCGTCGGCGTCCAGTTGCGAGATCCGGCAACGGTGACGCTCGACACCGTTTGGACCGAGCCGTCCGCTCAACCGCGCGACGAGTTTCTCGCCACCGAAAGTCTGACAAAGCTCGCGTTCCCGAAACTTGACTCGTCGAACATTCGGACCCTCGAAACACGCGATGTGCAACTCGTCACCAACGCGAAGTCGCTCGAACTGGAGCGGCTCGCGACGCATCTGGGTACGGTCGCGCAGCGGCTGCATCGCGAGTTGCCGTTCCTGTCGAAGCCCTCGCGCGGTGCGGTGCTGTTCGTTTTCCAAGAGCGAGCGGAGTATCAACGCTTCGCGCCGCGAATCGCTCGGCAACTCAATTCGCGGCTCGACCCGCCGGAGGCGGGCGGCTACACGCTGCAAGGGATCAGCAGTTCCTGGTGGGATGAGAAGCAAGGCTCGTTGCGTCCGGTCTACACGCACGAGTTCGTTCACGGCTATCTGTCGCGAACCTTGCCGCTATCGACCACCGGTGACTGGCTGCAAGAGGGGCTGGCGGCTCACATCCAATTGGAATTTCATCCACAAGAGAATCTGAGCCAGCTTGTTCGCGACGGCCTGAAATCCTCCAGCACGCCGTTTGCCGAGTTGTGCAGTGGCCGGCCCATCCACACCTCGCGGTACTGGCAAGCAGCGACGCTGTGGCGGATGCTCATTAACGAGCCTCGCTATCAGGCCAAGCTGAAGGAATTGGTCGAACGACTCGCGGCCGCGAACTCGACCGATCTCGGCCCGCATCTCGAACCGCTGTGGGGGACGAACTTTGACAAGCTGACGTCCGACTGGCGAGCGTTCTGCGAAATGCAATTTCGTCGTGACGAGTAGGCAAGCGGTTCGCTCACAATTTCGCAGGCGGGGGTTTATGCTGCCGATTAATGGCATTGATTTGCTCCCTCTCCCTTTGGGAGAGGGT
>SYJG01000553.1 GCA_005798445.1 Planctomyces sp. | reverse complement strand
AGCCGTTGCAATCACAGCCTCTGTCAGTTCTGCATTCATCGTCTCGTCCCTGAGACCTGGATGTTTCTCCCAAACCCTTTCGCGGTCTATAACTCAGCAAGCCAAACTGCCGGTAGATCAATTTCAACTGGCTGCCTTAGTTCAGATTGGGTTTTCTATCAAATGGCTCCTGACCAAGATGTCGGTTTCTCCGGATTTCATTCGAGACTGTTGTGGTGTGCGGGTGGTGGACCGCTAATTGAGATTTGTCAAAAGGATGCCCAGTTTCGCGGAAAGAGTGCGTGGGGTCGACGGGGAATTGCGCTTGCTGTAACGGGCGGAGTATTTCGCGGCGAGTACGTTGGTAATCACTTCGATTGCACATTTGGTGCGCTTGTATTGGAAAATGAGGATCACCTTCCCGCAGCCTACGCTTTTACGTTAAGTGACGAATTCGTCCCGAGCGTTCGCAACGTCGATCAGGCACTTTCAATTACCGAAACATCGTTTGGAAAAGTTCCGTTTGACCTCGCGTACTGGCAGCAGGTGGCAGCGGAAAAATATCCGGACGGGTTACCGGAGCCGGAGAGCGATGATCCGACGCAGTGGCTCTTTCATGGGCGGCCGGAGTCCTCCACCGCTCCGCTGCAAGTCGCCGTCGCGCGGCTCTTGGGCTACCGTTGGCCGACGGAACTCGATCAGAAAATGCGACTCAGCCGACAGGCGCGAGACCTCGTGCGACGCTGCGAAGAATTGCTCCCGCTCGCCGATCCCGATGGACTCGTTCCCATCCCGTCCGTGCGCGGGGAAACTCCCGCCGCCGAACGCGTGCTGGAACTGCTGCAAGCCGCTTACGGCAAGAGGTGGTCGAACTCCGTGCTGCAAAGTCTGCTCACCGAAGCGGGTTGCTCGCCCGGCACGACGCTCGACGAGTGGCTCCGCAATGCGTTCTTTGAGCAACACTGCAAGCTGTTCCAGAACCGGCCCTTCCTCTGGCACATTTGGGACGGACGCAAAGACGGCTTCGCCTGTCTGGTCAACTATCACCAGCTCAACCACAAGGCGCTGGAGAACCTGACCTACGCCTACTTGAAAGATTGGATCACCGCCCAAGCCGCTCAAGCCAAGCTCGGCAAGACCGGAGCCGACCTACGACTCGCTGCCGCTCAAGCGTTGCAGGACAAACTGAAACTGATCCTCGCGGGCGAGCCCGACTACGACATCTTCGTCCGCTGGAAGCCGCTCTCCGAACAATCCATCGGCTGGCACCCCGACCTCAACGACGGCGTCCGAATGAACATCCGCCCGTTCATTGAGGCCGGCATCCTCCGCAAGAACCCGAACATCAAATGGACCAAAGATCGTGGCAAAGAACCGCAACGCGACAAAGCCGAGTACCCGTGGTTCTGGTCCAACGGCCAGTTCACCGGCGATCGCGTGAATGACGTGCATTTGACGAACGCGGAGAAGCAGGCGGCGAAAAAGAGCAAATGACTTTGTGGAGACGCAGGCCGTGTTTGCCGATTCGTTACCAGATCATCCGGACGATTATCTGATCGAGCGTGATTACGAGCGATTCGAGCGGTTGGACTCGCCCTTCAATCGGACAGTTTGGTATCGGAAGAGAATTGATTGTCCGATTGAGAACCTCATTTTCGACGTCGAAATCAAGTACGACTTGGCCATCTCCGATGACCCGCATTGCAGTTATTTGGACAACCTTTCGTATTATTTTGAAGAAGTTCGGCTGGTCGTTTGGGAACGGCTCTACAAGGACGGCGAAGTCAGCGGAAAAACAAAGGTCGGCCAACATACCCTTCATCCCATCACACTGGATGACTTGGACAAGTTCGTGACTGTGCTGGGATTTACACACTCAAAATCGGACGTGAGTTAGTGATGGCTAGGCGGCGAAAAGGTGTTTGCGCGTTATGCGGAATTGAAGCAGAAGTCACGCGCGAGCATTTCGTCCCGCAATGCCTCTGGTCGGGAGCGCTTCCGAATCGCATGGAAACAGTCCCGGCCTGCGACTCCTGTAACGCCGGGACGAATCTGGATGACGAATACTTTCGCAACACGCTCGTCCTGATGTTCGATCAAGACCATCCGCAAAAGCGCGAACTTTTCGCTGGGTCAGTGAAGCGGAGTTTCCAAAAGCATCCCGGCTGGATGGAGTACGCACTCAAGAAAGTGGAAGTGCATCCGCTTGTTACGCCGTCCGGAATCTGGTTGGGTAATTTTCCGACTATGCCATTGGACGGTGATCGCTTCCATCGCAGCCTCTTCAAAATCATCGGCGGTCTTTTTTACTTGATCCGCAAGCAGCCCTTTCCCAACGACGGGCAGATCGGAATTGTCGGACAACTCTGTGCGGAGACGAAACCGCTGATTGATTCGATCGAAGAGAACTTGTTTCCGCCCACATTCACCTTTGGTGACGATGTGTTTGAGTGGCGATTTAGCCAAACGAGAGACGGAATCACGATGTGGAAGTTGGCCTTCTACCGCAGCGTTGTTTTTTACGCCTACGGATTAGAGTACGCCGAAGATTGGGAAGCCTTGAAAACAGCAGTCGAAGCGTGACGATGACCAACGACTCAAACCAACGAACTGTCTTTCAGGCAATCGTCAACTCGATTGCCGCCGCCGCGAATTTCAATCGCGACGATTCCGTTCCTCCCGCTGCCGTTCTGTGGCCCGATGAAAAACGCGAATGGGAACGGCTGATTTCCCGTCTGCGGTTAGAGCTGCCGTACTTTTTGACGTTTGGAACTTACGACAAGGCCAACCGCACCGGCCCGGCGATTTGGTTGCGGAGTGTTCTCTCCGCGAAGATTCCCGATGTCACTTGGGCACCGGACGCCGTGCCGATCATTTACTTGCCGGGTGTCAGCCGAGCAACACTGCGAGCCACGGAAGAGTGCCCTCAAGAACTCAAGCCGCTCGCGGAACTACAATATCGCGGAGTGTTCTGGTCACAGCACAACGGCAAGGACTGGACCGTGACCGCGTTCATGCAGACCAATCACGGCGGCCTGCAATTGAAAATCGCACGAGACGCAGCCACGGCAACTTCGATTCGCCGTGCCATCGACAAGCTGATCGACGTTCCCGTGGAAGAGCTGCGAACGAAAGCCGCCAGCGGCGAACTCAACAGCACCTACTTCGATTCACTGATCAGCGACGATCAAACCGATGACTTGCTCTCGTGGCTCGCTGATCCCAAAGGAGCGAAAGACCGCTGGGAGCCGAGCCGTTGGGAGACACTATGCAGCCGGTGCATAGCAGGCTACGGCTTCGATCCCGCTCGCGACGGAGAACTGGTCGGAGCCGAACTGCTCGGCGTGCAAGACAAGTCGGCTTGGAAGACCGCTTGGAAACGCTTCGCCGCCGCACCATCGCGATACGCTGGCATGTTGGAATTACTGCGTCGAGCCAAACCGACGCCGAAGTCGGGAGACTTGTTCGGACAGATCCACGTCGAATCTTGGCCGCAAGACAACGAGGACGAAGAAGCCTCGCTCCGCGAGGCACTCACTTCTCTGACGTCCGCAAAAGATGGTCAGGCCCGAAAGAAGTTGATCGAGCTGGAGAGCCAGCATCGGAACCGTCGCGATTGGGTTTGGTCAAAGCTCAGTCGAACACCGCTGGCCAATGCGATTCAACATCTCGCCGCGTTGGCCGAAGTCACGCAGTCGCCGCTCACCGGCGCAACGACTGCCGACATGGTTCGCGTTTACACAGACGGAGGCTGGCGTGCCGACGCGGCCGTGTTGGACAGCTTGGCCGCCGTGTCACTGCCACCAGATCGAGACGCCGTGTGTGCGGCAATCGCTCACGTTTACACTCCGTGGTTGCGAGATGCCGCCGAGTTGTTTCAAGAACGTGTGCAACAGAATCCGCTTCCCGGCAGTGAAGTCCCCCGGCTGGGAGAGGTATCCGCCGGAGTCTGCGTCTTGTTCGCCGACGGACTGCGTTACGACGTGGGGCAGAAGCTCAAAGCTGCGTTGGCAAATCGTGTCGGCCAAATCACCGAGCAACATCATTTCGCCGCGTTGCCATCCGTAACTCCGACCGCGAAACCGGCGGTGTCTCCGGTCGCTGGCAATATCACAGGCACGACCGCCGGTGAAGAGTTTCGACCATCCGTCACGCTCGACAGCAAAGACCTGACGATTGATCGCTTTCGCAGCCTGTTGGATGACGTCGGCATTCAAGTTCTCGGAGCGAGCGATGTGGGCAAACCCACTGGACGAGCCTGGGCGGAATTCGGCAACGTCGATTCGACCGGCCACAAGGAAGGGATCGGGCTCGCTCGCCGCATTCCTGAATTGATCGAGTCTCTGACGCACCGCATCGAATCGCTGCTCGCCGCCGGTTGGCGAGAAGTGCGAGTCGTCACCGACCACGGCTGGCTGCTGGTGCCGAAATGCCTGCCCAAGAGCGACCTGCCGAAGTATCTCACCGCGACGCGCTGGGGCCGTTGTGCCGTCGTGAAACCATCGGCCACCGTGAACCTGCCTACGTTCAATTGGTTCTGGTCCGAGGGCGTCACCATCGCTTGCCCGGAAGGGATCAGCTCGTTCATCGCCGGCCAAGAATTCAATCATGGCGGACTGAGCTTGCAAGAATGTGTCGTGCCGCAGTTTTCGATTCAGGCTGGCGCGGAATCCGTGGCGTCAGCAAAATTCGAGACCATCAAATGGCAGGGACTCCGATGCAAAATCGTGGTGACAGGCAAGTTCGATGGCTGCCATGTCGATCTTCGCGAGAAGGCCGCCGACCCGACGACTTCGTTATTGGAGTCGAAGGCTTCCAAATCCGTCGGCCATGACGGAAACGTCGCGTTGCTTGCAGACGCGGAAGCACGCGAACGAAGTGCAACGCTTGTGTTGCTCGACTCGTCCGGGAGTGTGCTGGATAAAATGCTGGTCACGGTGGGAGGCTAAATGGCTGCGATTGAACTCGATAATCTGGACCGAATCGCGGCCAAGGCGTTCGATGGATACATCGTCCGCAAAGACCTCGTGCGGAAATTTGCTCGCCAGTATCCGGTGCCGACTTACGTCTGCGAATTTCTGCTCGGCCGCTATTGCGCCAGTATCGACGAGCAAGAAATTCAAGAAGGCTTGCAGATCGTCGAACGTCAACTTCGCGACCGAGCCGTTCGCAGCGGCGAAGAAGAGTTGTTCAAAGCTCGTGCTCGCGAAACGGGCATGGTCAAGATCATCGACATCATCTCGGCACGGCTCGACACGAAGTCCAACTCGTTTCTCGTGACGCTGCCGAGCTTGCAGCTCAAGGATGTGTGCATCGGCGACAAGCTGGTCCATGACAACGAACGAATGCTGACCGGCGGCTTCTACGCCGAGATCGACCTTAGCTACGACGCCATCATCGCCGAAGAAAAAAACGGCAGGCCGTTTTCCGTGACGGGCCTGCGGCCGATTCAACTCAGCAAGCGGGACGTGCTGGATAATCTGTACGAAGGGCGACGGTGTTTTGAGACCGCCGAATGGAAACAATTCCTTCTGCGAAGCATCGGCCTGGAGCCGACTCAGATCACCGGCCGCAATCTGGATGCGATGCTGCTGCGAATGATTCCCTTCGTCGAGAACAACTACAACATTGTTGAGCTTGGACCACGCGGCACCGGAAAGTCGCACTTGTTCCAGCAAATCTCCCCCTATGCCCATCTCGTCAGCGGCGGCAAAGCGACGGTCGCTCGCATGTTCGTGAATATGTCGTCCGGCCAGCGAGGATTGGTTTGCCAGTACGACGTGGTTTGTTTCGATGAAGTGT
>SYJG01000552.1 GCA_005798445.1 Planctomyces sp. | reverse complement strand
CTACGAACGCGGCGTGACACTCACCAAGACCGCCCTCCAAAAATACGCTCCTCACATCCAACGCTCCGACACCTTGCCCAAATGGAGCCTGACAATCCGCCCGCAATAACCGGTAGAACATTTCAGACCGGCTGCCTTACACCTCACTGATTCAATCCACTTGCAAACGCACTAGCCCTGTCGCTCCGCGACAGGAAAGCCAAACGGTAAACCGGCATCGCTCCCGGACCGACCACACCATGCAACACGGGGCTCGAGGTCAAACGAGCGAACACTCTGCGTGGCGAGAGCCGGCTGCCTTCTCGCCTGCGCCCGCAGATCGCGGAGCAGGTCGGCGAATGCGAACTCGACCTCATTCATCTCGATCCTCGGTTCGTTTCGGTTTCTTCATCCTCGGTTCGTTTCGGCTTCTTCGCAGCCGAACGGAAGTTGATGAGCTTATTTAGCATGTCGAACCAGAATGGCCCGCCCAGCGAAACCGCGACCGTGGTGAACAGGATTCCGAAGAGTTTTTCCACGGTCCAAAACGTACTTGCCCAATTCGGCCAGCACGAAGCCCACGACCAGAACGAATCAATCTCGGATTGCGTCCATCCGACCGGGATCTTGAGCGAATCCAAATCCTGTTGGACCTCGGCAATCCGATCGGCGGTGCTTTTTGTTTGATCCTCTTCATTGGGATCCTTCTTCGCCGCCTCTTCGGCCACCTTCACAACAGCGGCTCGTAGAGTTGGATCGCGCCACAGTGTTCTGCCGATTCGGATGCTGTCGGCATTCATCAGCAGACACACGACGAAGGCAACACCAAAAAGCAAACTATTCGCATGGCGTTGATACCATGCCGAGACCTCTTCCATCGAATCATCGAACCAGCGTTCAAGATTCTTTTGGGCCTCGTCCAAGTTCTCGGCAGTGGTGTCGATCAGTCCGAACAGCGATTCCTTCATCTTGGTGTTAGGAAGAGCCTCAATGGAGTCTCGGAGCGAGGAAATGGTTCGGTGTCTGCGCCGAGCGACTGCGTCCTCGGCTGCCTGAGCGAGATCGGCTGCTTCCTTTGCTGCTTGAGCGAGATCGACTGCCTCCTTTACTGCCTGAGCGAGAGTTGCGGCATCCTTCTCTGCTTGATCGCGAGCGACTGCCTCCTTTGCTGCTTGATCGCGAGCGGCTGCATCCTTTGCTGTTTGGGCACGATCGGCTGCCTCCTTTGCTGTCTGAGCGAGAGTGGCGGCATCCTCTGTTGCCTGAACGTGATCGGCTGCCTCCTTTGCGGCTTGAGCGAGATCGACGGCCTCCTTTACTGCTTGAACGCGAGCGGTTGCCTCCTTCTCTGCTTGAACGCGAGCGGTTGCCTCCTTCTGTGCTTGAACGCGAGTGGCTATCTCCTTTGCATCTTGAGCGCGAGCGGCTACCTTCTTTGCATCTTGAGCGCGAGCGGCTGTCTCCTTTGCTGCTTGAGTGAGAGCAGTTTTATTGTTCTCTGCGTTGCCGGATTCAATGATCTTCAGCAATGCCTCTACGAAGGTCGCGGACGGAATATACGTTGGTTTTTTTCCGTCAATCGTCAGGCCCTGAATCAAGGGATTCTGGTAAAGGATGTCACTGATCGATACTTCCTTGTCATCCTGTTTGATCTTCAAGTCAACCAGCAATCTTTGGATGCCTTTTTCCAACTTGTCAGACCGCAATTGGAACCAGCGTGCGATGAATTCGTTGATCGCAGAACAGATCAGGCTGAGCAGCAGATAAACAAAGGCCAGTCCGATCGCCACTTCAAGAACCGTAGAATTAAACATCGTTCATCACCTTTCTGAGTGCTGTTTTCAAATTCGAACTCTGAAGGAATTCACGGGAGGGCGAGGCCCTCGCCGCGCCGTTTTCTTCCAGTTGTCCGAGTTGGCGGGTCGTCAGGAGCCTCGACCTCCCAATTGACAGGCCGATTCATTGTTCCGCTCCGCTTCTGTGATCGTGATGCTCTGCACCGCGCTGTCGGTGGTGCCGGCGGAGTTGGCGGCTCGGCCACTACGATATCGCGTACACCACCCGACCGAAACGGAACCGCCGAGAGCCACCCCCGATGCGAGCGGGGATGTGAATCCGTCGAGTCGGAATTCCCGTTGCAAACCTCGGGGGATTGTCATCCCTCGCTCGCCGGATGGACGGAGGACGTCATCCGAAATTCAAGAAAGACCTCCGCTCATTGTCTTGTCACACGACGCCGCTTTTACTCCTCCACCCGGCTTTCCCCGGTGGCGTGAATGTCCGTGGCCGTGTTAAGCGGTCGTCGCCAGAGCGTCCCACGTCCAGCGGAAAAGAATCTGGCGGAGTGCTTGGCGTTCGTCGGAATCTTTCGAGTTCGGTTTCAGAGCTTTGGCCAAGAGTTGGCTGACTTCGACCGACCTCTGCTTCGGTCCCCCGTTCGCCGCCCCGATCAGGAACGTCGCGATCCGTTCCGCATCCTTCTTCGTTCGTGGAAACAACCTTGGCAGCACCGCTCGCACGACCGCTTCGGAATTCCCCCAGCCCCCCAACGTCGCCGCCGCGCGCTTCCGAACATAGGTGTTCGCGTCCTTGAGCAACTCCACGAGCGTGGGGATCGCGTCCGACTGAAGCCCCCAACTCTGCAAAATATTCACCGCGAGATGCCGATCGTGGCGATCTGCATCCTTCAGCCAGTCTAGCAGTTCGGGGAACGCTTCCGCTTGAGGCCCACAGCCACTCAAGATTTCCATCGCGTTAAACCGAACATTCTCGTTCGAGTCATTCAGGAGGTTCAGCAGCGTAGGAATCGCTATTACTTGATGCCCCCAAGCCACTAAGACGCTCGCAGCGTAAGCCCGAACCTGCCCTTCCGCGTCCTTGAGCAAGTCTTGCAGTTTTGGGAGCGCTTCCGCTTGAGGTCCCCAGTTCCTCAAGATATCCGCCGCGCGGAACCGGTCATGGTCGTCTCCCTTCAGCAAGTCCAACAGCGTGGGGACCACTTCTGCCTGAGGGCTCCAGCTCATCAGGACGTTTAGCGCGTGAAACCGAACGTCTGCGTCCGCGCCCTTCAGCAAGCCTAGCAGCGCAGAGAGAGCTTCCGCTTGATATCCCCAGCCCCAGAGAGTCTCCGCCGCTCGACACCGAACGTACCCACTCGCGTCCTTCAGCAACCCCAACAGCGTGGGAACCGCTTCCACTTGATGCACCCAGCCATTCAATGCGTACACCGCATGATTCCGAAGCTCGCCGTCCGAGTCCTTCAGCAAGTCCAGCAGAGTGGGGGTCGCTTCCACTGGATGTCCCCAATTTCCCAAGACATGCACCGCGTCGGCTCGAACTCCGCGGTCAACGTCTTTCAGCAAGTCCAACAACGTGGGGACCGCTACCGCTTGATGCCCCCAGCTCTTTAATACGTTTGTCGCGTGAAATCGCAAATCACCGTCCGCGTCCTTCAGCAAGTCCAGCAGGGCGGAGAGTAGGGTAGGCTCAGGTGCGAGTTTCATGTTCAGAGAGCCGTTCGATAGGCTGTGCGCAATTGCTTTCACAACGTCGCGATCGCGCCGCTGATGCGAGTGCCACAAACCCCAGGCCGCGTGAGCGCGGCCGCCGCCGTCATTGTCCTCGTGAAAGAGCCGTTGGATCACCTGGAGAGCCTCGCCATTCCCTGATGTGACTCGCGCCAGCATCCGTGTTGCTTCCTGGCGGGTCCACCAGTTCTCGCTTTCCGTGGCGTGGCAAAGCACGTCGATCGCCGACTCGCCCGGTACGACTCGCAAGGTGGGGAGCAGCGTGAGAACCGCGTCTCGAAGTGGCTGGAAGCTGAATCCCGTCAAGCACGCAAACAGCTTCACGATCACCTGATCGCTCTCCGTCGTCTGGACGCCGATGTCATCCGAGAGGCAGGCCGCCGCCAAACGGAGCGACGTGCCAAGGTATGGCTCCAGCGGATCGGCATCGTCCAAGAGGGCGTTCATCACGTCGCGGAGCGTGTCGAAATCGGTTTGATGAATCACGATGTAGCCGGCCGCCAACCGAATCGCCTCGTGCCAGCGCGGGTCCTGAGCGTGCTCCCGAATTTTCGCGACCGCCTTGCTGCCGGGGATCGCCAGATGGATCGCGGCGAGATATTCCTGAAACGTCTGATGCACGAAGGCGAAGGTGCTCGGCCCACGGGCTTCCAGCAGACCGCTCCGGTCTCTCGCCGCCGCCAGATAGCTCGACGCGATATCGTCCGCCTGATCCTGGGGCGTGCGAAAATCCTCCATCAACACCCGGACCAGTTGCGCATGCAGTTGAGTCTCCGGGATCGTGCGGCTGACATTCCGGTGCATCCAATAGGCGACCGCCGCCCACAGCTTTTTGGTTTTCTCCAGCTTCGGCTCCTCACCCACCGGCTCCTTCTTCGACAGGCTGCGTGCCCGGTTCCAACTCCGCAGCAGCGTGTTGAGCGCGATCTCATACAGCTCGACCCGCCGCTCCGGCAGCACGACGTTCGCATGCTTGATGAGCGCGATGATCGTCAGCATCAGCGGGTTGGTCGCCAGCCCCGCGACCCCCGGATTCTTCTGCACGTCGTCGATCAGCGACTGAGCATCCTTGGCCGCCTGCACGGGGTCGGGATGATCCGGATGCAGCGCCCGATCGTGAGCCAGATACCACTGCCGGATAAACGTGGCGGTCTCCTGCGGCGAAAACGGCTCCAGAATGTGATGCTCGGCCGGCACGTTGAGCCGCGTGATGTTGTAGCCCACGACCCGCGTCGTCACGACGATACGATTTCCAGCCGCTGTTAGCAGCAGTGCTTCCACCGCACGAGCCGCCCGCGACCGTCCACCAACCTCGGCCACCTCATCCAACCCATCCAGCAACACCAGACACTGCCCCGCCGCCCAACGCTCTCGAAAGGCGTCCGCCAAAATCTCACCACCCAGCTCTGTCATCCGGTGCTGAAGGTAATGGTAGATGTCCCGCTCCCCCCGCTCCGTATGAAACGTCGTGATCGGCAACACCACCGGGAAACACCACGACAGCAGCGGATACCGCCGCTTCAATTCGTCTGCTCCAAGAGCACAGCTCCGAGCAAGCCGCTTAACCAACGTCGTCTTCCCACTGCCTGGACCACCCATCAACACGATGCCACCGGGACGGGAGAGGATGTGGTCGATGGACTGCGGGGCGGCGCGGGTGTCTTTGAGGGATTCGAGTTCAACGTCCTGTTCTCTGCGTACGCCTCCCCCAGGCAAATCAATGACGCGCGGCCTCTTCTCGATGAAACGGCCGATGACACCGGCATCGAATAGCACTTTGGTTGCGCTCCAAGAGTGTTCAATCTTGAGTGCCCCCTCCAAGGAGGACGCGGCGAAGACTTCGTCCCAATGTCGGCTTTCGTCACGCTGCCGTTCCGGCACGGCCTTCAGTTCGACAAATATTTCGTCGAGCTTCAGCGACGCGACCCGCTCCTGCTGCTCGATCCCTTTGAAGTCGGCATACAAATAGTCGTGGGCGACTTGCCACAGATAGAGAGCCTCAGCGACCTCTTGGCCCGCCGCTCGCAACCGCTGCTCTTCAACAGTGAGCTGCTCGCCCGCGAGCAGCCGCACGATCTCGGCCGTGTTGGCTCGAATGTCGTCGAGCGCCGACTTGACCCCGGACTTGGTCTCGTCACCGTTCTTGTCGAGGTCGTCCTGGAGATCGGCCAGAAACCGTATTCCGGCTCCTGACCCCGGCATCTTGACGTCGGCGGGAACGCTGACCAGCTTGGCCAGATTCTTGATGTACGGCCACCAGCGACTCGACTTGCTGCTGCTCATGGAGCGACTCTCCAACGGATTCGATCACCGACAGAAAACCACAACGGATCGTGAGGAAGCCGCCGGATCGTATCTCGCACCCGCCGGAGAGAGTACCCGCCCAACGAACCCGCCCAGGGCAAGCCAATCTGTGAAACTCATAACCCGACGCGTCAGCGAGGACGAATGCTCCATCGATGTTCAATTCCACGCGTTTTGAAACGCCCGCCCTCGCTGACGCGTCGGGTTACGAGCGGTGCAGCTCCACAAATTGGCTTGCCCTGCGAATCCGGCTCGTGGCCAACGTTCTGATGAAGTCCGGCGACAGTCAAACGTGGTTGGCTTGACTGCCGATGACGGCATAGACTGCATCGACGAACAATCACGACGCAGGCTTCCTGAGCAAGGGCATTGGTGATGGTCAGCACAAGCGATAGTCAGATGGTCGGTCGGCCCATGGAAGTGTTGATGGTCGAGGACAGTCTCACCGCCGCGAAGCTGACGATGGGCGCGCTGACCAAAGGGCAGATCGCGCACCACATGACCTGGGTGAAGACCGGCGAGGACGCGCTGGAGTTCGTACGTCGTGCGGGCAAGTATGCTCGTGCTCCGCGTCCCGATTTGTTGTTGCTCGACTTGGGTTTGCCGGGGATCGGCGGCAAAGACGTGTTGGCCGCGGTAAAGGACGATGACGCGCTGCGAGACATTCCGGTCGTCGTGCTGACGGCTTCGATCGATCCGGCGGATCGTGCCGACGTCGAGCACTTTGATGTGGCCGCGTATCTCACGAAGCCGGTGGACCTCGAAAAATTCTTGTGGCTGGTCAAAGAGTTGAAGCAATATTGGCTGTCCGAAGTCATCCTGCCGCACGTCGATGAGGTGGCAGCGTTGCCACCGGATGGTGTGCTCGCTTCTGGTGGATCGTTGGGCTTGTTCAAGTGATTTTCGATTGCCGATTTGAATGCACCAAAACCGCAAATCGAAAATCGGCAATCCAAAAACACGTCTTGCTCTCGAAATCCGATTTGCGATACATCCCCGCCCTCTTCAGAAGAGGGTTCTCCCTTTTCATTGTGTTCCCCTCCGAACTTTGACTCTCCAGCCGGAAAAACCACCTCATGAGCGGTGTCAAGGACGGCACCTTTTGTGACGAGCGAGTGGGTCGTGTGGCCCACTGGGAATGCTTGTCGCTGTTTGGGTTGGCGTTGTGGGTGAGCGTGCTGGCCGGTTGCCAGTCGTTGCCCAACATTCGCGGCCAATCTCCGGGGTTCGACGAGCCCACTTCGAAAGAATCGGTTCGTCGTCTGCGCCGCATCAACGATGAGCCAACGCCCGACGAAGAAGTGATTCCCGGTGATCTCGACGAAGGCTTGAATCCGAAGGGAGAAGGTCCGGAGACGTTGACCGATCCAATTGCCGACATTGTGATTGAGGGCAACGACACGATCGAAACGACGGCGATTCGCAAGTTGGTGCGTTCGGCAGTCGGGCGGCCTCCGGCAGAGTCTCAGATTCGCGAAGACGTTCGAGCCTTGTACAGCACTCGCTGGTTTTTCAGCATCGAGCCGCGTTATCGACGGAGCGATGCGGGCTTGGTGCTTGTGTTTCGCGTGATCGAGCGGCCAATCGTCGAGAAGGTCGAGTTTCGTGGCAACGAACGGATCAAAACGAGTTACCTCGAAAAGTTGACCGGCCTCAAGCCAGGCAGTCCATTCGAGGTCAGTTTGAATCGCGAGGCGACGAAACGGATTGAAGAGCAGTACAAATCAAAAGGGTTCCCGTACACGAAAGTCACGCTCGAAAAAGGGAATCATCGCGAAGACCGGCAAGTCATCTTTGTGATCGATGAAGGGCCGAAGGTGATCGTCGGCTCTGTGAGATTCGATGGCAACGACTCTTTTTCCGCCGGCGTCTTGAAACAGAAACTCACGTTGAAGCCAGCGCTTCTCGGACTGGCATTTCTGGGCAAGTACAAGCCGGAGCAGTTGCCGGATGATGTTGCGGCTCTCAAACAGTACTACCACAGTCTGGGTTACTTCGACGTCGATATCGAAAAGGAAGTCGCCATCGACGAGAGTCCCTGGAACCCGCTGAGCTACAAGTCCGCTCACGCGATCATCACATATCGCATCAAAGAGGGGCCGCGGTTCAAGATTCGCGATCTTGTGATTGAGGGGAACAAGATCTTCACGAGCGAGGAATTGGCCAACGAACTGAAGTTGCGGTCGGGCGAGTTCTACAACGCCCGATACATGAGCAAGGATCTGGAGGGAATCAAGGAACGCTACGGTCATCTGGGACGCACATTTGCGAACGTGGATTGGGTCCCTCGATTCCTGGAAGAGCCAGGGACGATGGACTTGGTTTACCATGTCAACGAAGACCGCGTTTACACGATCCGTCACGTCGATGTCCGCATTCACGAAGATCAGCCGCACACGAAACTGTCGGTCGTGCTCAATCGGATGATGGTTCATCCCGGCGATCTCGCGGACCCCAAAAAAATTGAGCAAAGTGAGAGGCGGATCGGAGGCCAAATCTTCACTCCCAGTGGGCCAGACGCACCTCGCATTCAAATTTCGAAGGTGCCGGACAAGCCGACGTCTAATCGACCGCACGTCGCGCAAGCGAGCGTTATTCGCGGGCAATCTCCAGGACCTGCGACTGTCAGCCTGGAGCGTTTGAAATCGGACTCGCTGATTTTTGGTACCAAAACGTCTATTCGAGGTCAGAGTCCGGATTCCTCAGAGGCTGATTCTCCGGACTTCAGCTCGTCGGTTTTGATGGCTCAGGTTCCCACGCCGCAGTATCCGTTCGGTGGTGATGCGACGGATCCCTTGGCAGTGCCCGAACTGCCTCCCGGACAGATTGATTTAGGCGTGGATGCGACGACAGCGCAAACGGGTCGGCTGTCATTTGGCGTTGGCGTCAACAGCAATTCGGGAGTCGTCGGATCCATCGTTCTCGAAGAAAACAATTTCGACATCATGAATTTTCCGCGCAGTGCGGAGGACATTTATTCCGGACGAGCGTTTCGAAAACTGCGTGGCCACGGTGAGCAATTCCGCATCGAGGCTGTTCCGGGCAACGTTGTTAGTCGCTACCTCGTGAGTTGGACCGATCCGTATTTCAATGACAGCCCCTACAGCGTTGGTGTCAGCGGCTTCTATTTCAATCGCTTCTATCGCGATTGGACCGAACAACGCATGGGTGGCCGAGTCACCGTTGGTCGGCAATTGGACGCGGCTTGGTCGTTGATCGGTTCGCTGCGCATGGAATCGGTCCACATCTCGAATCCGAGGACTCCGGTGGCTTCGCTGGTGAATGAAGTCCTCGGCAATTCGTTCCTATCGACAGGTCGCCTCGCGATCGCTCACGACACTCGTGATTCGCCGTTTCAGCCGCGTCACGGGCATTACGTCACGGGGGGATTTGAACAAGCCTTCGGCGAGTTCAATTATTCGCGGGTTGATGCGGAGGGGCATCAGTACTTCTACTTCTTAGAGCGACCCGATGGTGAGGGAGGGCACATACTGTCGTTGGGCCTGCAAGCCGCATGGACCGGTGCTGACACTCCGGTCTACGAACGTTACTTCGCGGGTGGATTCCAATCTGTGCGAGGCTTTTCGTACCGCGGCATCAGCCCGATCGACGGTTCAACTCGCATTGGTGGGCAGTTCAGCCTTCTCGGAGGCGCGGAATACCTTGTCCCGATCACTGCCGACGGAACCCTCGGAGCGGTTGCCTTCACGGACTTCGGCACAATTCAAGACACCCAGGCGAGGCTGGCCAACCTGCGGTTGACGGTCGGCTTCGGTCTGCGAGTCACTGTGCCGATGATGGGTCCGGCTCCAATCGCGCTCGACTTTGGCTTCCCGCTCATGAAAGAGAAGGATGACCTGACGCAGGTCTTCCAATTCACGATGGGCCTGACGCGGTAGCTCCGAACCGTAGACCGGACGCCTACGTCCGGTCCGTTCCGATTTGCGGATCATACCGAACGCGGCCGCGAATGAGATGTTTTTGGCGAGCGGTAGGGCGTCAGCCCTCCGAGTGATTCCATCTGCCTGGACTCGGAGGGCTGACGCCCTGCCGCTCGCGGAATCTCTCATGACTCCGTGCGCGAGATATCACCGGACATGGGCGTCCGGTCTACGCCAGCGACTCCAACGGCCCGACGGCTACCGTGGTCGTGGCGCCCAGCGGATAGGCGTCTAACAATTCGCGGACATCGCGAGACGTGATCCCACGCAACTCTTTGAGGTCGTCATCGACCGATCGATATTCTTCACGGTAGATCCAATTGCCCCCCAGCGACGAAAGTCGGCCGGTCGGACGTTCGCTGCGCAGCACCACGCGCGACGCCACTTTGTTCTGGGCTTGTTCGAGTTCGTCTTCGCGAATGCCGTGCTGGTTGACTTCCGCAAAGATGGCCTGAATGCGGGCGAGGTTGTCGGCGATCGCGTCCGGTTCGCTGGACAAGTACGTCAGATAACTGCCGCTGCCGTCGTACTCGTTGAAGTCCAAGTCGGCGGCTTCGGCGAGTCCGGGATCAACCAGCTCCCAAAACAACCGGCTGCCGCTGTGATCCCCCACAATCACCGACAGAATCTCGGCGGCAAATCGCAGGCGGTTCTGAGCTGATGGGGCGGGAGTCATCTGCATGATGTGCTCTTGTTGGCTTTTCGGCCGAGTGATGACCTTCAATCCGCCTGGCGGTTTCGCCTCGTGTGTCGCTCGACCGCACGTTCCTGTCGGCCAATGCCCACAGTGTTGCTCAGCGAGAGAAACAATTTGCGACCATTCGGTGTTGCCGGCGATCGCCAGAGTGACGTTGCCAGCGAGGTATCGGTCGCGGTGGTAGGCACGCATTTGGTCGCATGACAACGCCGTGATGCTTGCCTTCGTGCCGAGCACGCTTTGCCCCAGCGGGTGCCCCGCGAAATGCGTCTGCATCAGATTCTCGTAGGCCGTAAAGCTCGGCTGGTCGTCGTACATCCCGATCTCTTCCAGGATGACGTTTTTCTCCATGTCGAAGTCTTCTTGACGCAGCGCGGGTCGCAGGATGTTCGCGAACAGTTCGAAGGCTTGCGGCAAGTATTCGGGCAAGACTGCTCCGTAGAACAGCGTTCCCTCCTCGGCCGTGGCCGCGTTGTACTTGGCTCCCACCTCGTCAAAGATACGATTGACGTCGTCGGCCGAGTACTTCTCGCTCCCCTTGAAGACCATGTGCTCCAGAAAGTGACTGACGCCGGACACGGCAGCGGTTTCGTCACGCGAACCAGTCCGGACGAAGAAGCCCAGCGCGACGGAATGCACCGCAGGATTCAACTCGGCGATGACCGCCAAGCCGTTCGCGAGTTGTGTTTGTTGGAATTTCATGGCATCTCGTCGGTCAGGCAACTGCCTCGTTTGTAGCCCAACCCCTTGTGGGGCGGTGGATTGTCTTCATTGCTGGATCACCCAGGCCACAAGGGCCAGGGCTACGATGGAAGGTTTAAGGCATTCGGGCCGATCGTCAGGACTGTGAAATCGCGCGCCGGATGTTGATGGACGTAATCCAGCACTCCGGGCACGGTCAGTTCGTCGATGTCGCGGCGGATGTCGTCCAGCGTTTGAACACGTTTCAGAAAATGCCAATCGCGAGCAATGGAAGTCGCTCGACTGGTCGTGGATTCCTGTTGCATGATCAGTGAACTCTTCGCGCGGGCTTTGCAGCGTTCGAGTTCATGGGATTCGATCCCGTCCCCGAGTCGTTGCAATTCGCGCAACGTCACGTCGAGCGTCTCCTGAGCACGTTCAACGGTCGTGCCGGCGTAACACAAGACTCGCCCTTCGTGCTTCAAGCTGTTGAGCGACGCGTTGACCGAATAGCACAGACCGCGACGCTCTCGGACCTCGGTGAAGAGCCGCGCGCTCATCCCTCCGCTGAGCACTCCAACCGCCGCCCACGCCTTGTAGTAATCGGGATGAGCGTATTCGATGGCGTCGTAGGCGATGCCGATGTGTGTCTGCGTCGAGTCGTGATCGATGTGTCCGAGTCGTTCACCGCGCGGGCCGGTGACCATGGTGGAATCGGATTTCGTGGTCCAGTCACCGAATTCTTCGCCGATCAAGTCGAGCATCTCTTTGATTTCGATGCAACCGGCGATCCCCAAAATGGCACCATTTGGGCGGAGGCAGCGGTCGTAATGTGCTCGCACGGACTTCGCCGTGATGCGCGCGATCTCTTCGAGCGTTCCTTCCGTCGGCAAACCCCACGGCGCGTCGTAGCAGCGGCGGCGAAGTTCGATCATCAACTTGCGTTGTGGTTCGTCTTCGATCGCTCGCAATGACTGTTCGATTCCAGCGATCGCGCCTTCGAATTCTTCGTCGGGAAGCTGCGGCCGGCGGATGATGTCGGCATACAGCGACAGCGCGGTGGGGACGTTTGCTCCGAGCGTCGCGGCCGTGAACGCCAGATGGTTCAGCCCCGTGCTCTCATTGCGCTGCACTCCGAGGTTCTCGAGGGCATTCGACAAATCGCGACTGTCGAGGTCGGCGGCTCCGCGTGTGATCCAGTCGGTCAGAACCGCCGCGGTACCGCCATGGTTGGCGGGATCGAACGCACTACCACCTGGAATCAAAAAACAAAACGCCGCCGATTGCACGTCGGACATCGGCTCGATCACGACCGTCAAGCCGTTGGGGAACTCGTGCGTGTGAATGATTTGTTCGGGCATCGCACCGTCCGTGGGATCTCTTCTTGGCGAGCGGGGGACGTCAGTCCTCCGAGTTGCGGTGGAATGAGGATCGACTCTCAGGAACCGGTCTCGGAGGATTGACATCCTCCGCTCGGCAATCTGATCGGCGATCGGCGGAGTCTGACGGGGTGCGGGAAGCGTGACAAGCGAGCGCTAAACGGTCCCGACGTGTCCGGCAGCGAAAGATCTCGCATCCACACGGCGCCGCCGACGCTCGATCGCTGGAGTCAGGACTCGCGTGTGCGGGATCGTGCAGAGATACTCACAAATCTCCCAGACGTCATCTTCCGTGGTCATCCAATGGATGTGATCGAAACGGTGCAGATTGACCGGTCGTGAAAAAGTGCGCAGCGTTTTCTCGCCAGCCGTGTTGAAATAGTGCTCGTAGTACGACATCACCAACTCGCGGAGCGTGCGATAGACCGGTTCACGAAATCGCAATCCCGCGTAGTTGGATTTGGCGATTGCGCCCCAGCGGCCGTGCTCGCGAAAGACGGTCAGTAAATGGTCGTCGTCGCGGATGGCCTCCAGGTCGATGATCAGCGGCGGAATTCCATTGGCATCCAGCGCGGCCGCAGCGAAAAACGCTCCTTCGGCACAATGAGCCCGACGATCTCGGATGACGCGGCGCGGCGAACGACAGGTGGTCTCTGAGTTGTAGCGGACTTCGTTGTCCAGAAACGCCTGAATTTTTTCCGGCCGATTCAAACTTTTGAACAAGCCGAGTTCTTCCGGCGAGAGGCGTCCATCCATGAGCGTCACCTTGAATTGACGATTTTTGATTTTTGATTTTCGATTGAACCACAGGTCTCAATCGAAAATCGAAAATGATTTAGCCGCTGAAGATCACGGGCGAAAATTGCCCAGCCAACCGAATTACGGCTTCGGCAGGGTTCATGTTCATCAGCACTCGGCCGCCGGTACCCCAACGTCCGCGCTGGTAGTGAAAGACGGCGGCCGCATCGCGAACCGTGTCCACCGCAGCGACACCCTCCATGTCACCACCCTCAACGGCTTCGAAGCGAATGTGCAGTCCAACGAAGGCGGTCAGCAAGCCGGTGTCGCAGGCACGAGCAAACGTGACTTCACTCTGCCAGTCGCCGTCCAGCCATTTCAGGCCGCGCGGCTTCCCGGAGACACGGGCCAGATCGAAGAACTTGGCCTCCAACAGTTCGCGATGCATCCGAAACTGTTGCAGTGCGTTTTTTGTTTCGGATTGGAGCCGCGCCGCTGTCCACGAACCGAAGAAACGGCGGGCAATCCCCAAGACCCCGAAAAGTCCGGCCACAACAGCGATCGTGAGGGCAACCATCGACCAGGGAAACGGCATGTTGGACTCCAGCAAAACGGCACAGAGATAGTATGCGCGAGCCGTCACGGTTCCAAGGGGGAGAGGGCAGCCATCGTCGGTTCGAAGACACGCTCTTCGGAGGGCAGAAGGAAACTCAACGTGGAACCCTTGGGTGAGGCGGGTTTGTACCACAGTCGCCCACTGTGGCTCTCGACAATCGTCTTGCACAACGACAAGCCCAATCCCAGACCTTCCGGCTTCGTGGTTTCAAATGCTTGAAAAAGTTTTGGCTGCTGTTCAGCGGAGACACCACAGCCACAATCCGTGATGGACACTCGCAACCAACCGGCTCGTTCGCTTCGCAATTCCACCAACATCCGGCGCTCGTCGGCGGGGATGTTCTCCATTGCTTCCAGACCATTGCGGATCAGATCGATGAGCACCTGCGTGATCTCTGCGCGATCGGCGTATGCTTTCGGCGGATTCGGATCGGCTTCGATTTGGATCGGTACGTCGGCCCAGCGTCGGTCAAACCTCGCAATTCGAGCGGCATCCGTAATCAGTGGCGCGAGATCGATCCAACAGCGGTCCATCTCGTGACGACGAGCAAAGTCAATCATTTCGCTGATGGTGTGATCGGCCTCATCGGCTTCCTCGAGGATCATCACCAACGTTTCTCGTTGCTCTTCGTGAAAGACCTCGTGTTTCCGGTCCATGTCATTGATCATCGCCTGGGCCAAATTGCCGACATTGCCAATCGGATGTTTGACACGGTGGGCAATTCCGGCCGCCAACTCTCCGAGCAGTCGAAGCCGACCCGCATGAAAAAGCTGAGCGTTGAGCTGCCGCATTTCCGCTTCGGTTTGTCGCCGTTCGGTGACATCCACTGCGTTGGCCAACCAAGCCGCTTGACCATCCAGCGTGATGGGGGCGACAGTCAGATCGATCCAACGCTCCTCACCCTGCTTGGTGCGCAGCGCGACTTCACGCCGCCATGCGGTCCGTTCTCCACGCAAACAACGCTCGACTTGGAATTGCGTCTCGGCTTGAAACTCGGCGCGAATTAAGCTGATCAAATCGAGGCGCAGCAGTTCCGAGGTCAGATAGCCGCTGAGTTCGGTCATCGCGGGATTCACGTACAACGCGTGACCATCGCGCTGGATGGCCACCAGGGCGGGAATCGTTTCGGCGAGCATCCGAAACCGCGATTCGCTTTCCCGTAATTGCTGTTCCGCTCGGCGGCGAGCGGTCACATCGCGGGCAATCATCAGGTACGCCACCTCGCCAAAGTAATCGACGACCGAATAGGTCACGGACACGTCGATGATCGTGCCGTCGCGACGACGATAGCGAGCATCAAACTCGCTGGTCTTGGGGCTGTACACCGACACGATCGAACTTTGCATCGAAAGCGTGGGAATGCCCAACTCGAAGTCACACCGGCACATCAGAGACAGTTGCTCTCGCGAGTAGCCCAACAACTCAGGCAAGCGGTCATTGAACTCTCGCAGCGATTCTTCGCTCCCCGCCACAACAAAAACCGCGTCGGGAGAATTCTCAAATAGAATGCGATATCGCACCTCGGCGGTGCGACTTGTCTGCTCGTCCCTCAAAGACTTCCCGTGCTGTCTCCTCCTCTTGAGCGTTCGGTGGATTGGCTCGATCAGCCTCATCCACAACGCGGGAATGCGGCTTTCGGTCTTCGAATCAGCAAGTTTCGTCAGTTCATCGACGCGAGTGCTCGTCACAAGCTGGCTCTCCAAAAATCATTCCACACAAACCAAACTGAAGTGTCGATCTATCATAGTCAAATTCGTTCACCACATGGCAATCGTTGGCACAATCAAGTTGCCGCGTCTGTGTGCCGCTGAGCCTGCGGTTGGGCAACTTCCAACGCCAGCTTTGCCCTTGCGAATCGGGTTGATTAGCTTCCGCCGCATCGGTCGTTGGGATCAGTGACTTTGTTCGACACCATTCAAAAGGAACTCGATTCATGCTCAGTTTTCTCAAGACGGCTCGTTTGCGAGCCTGGCTGGCGGTGGTGGCGTTGACGGGAGCCGGTTCGGCGATGGCCGACGTGTCACTGCCGAACATTTTCGGCGAACACATGGTTCTGCAACGGAGCCAGAAGAACAAAGTCTGGGGCAAAGCAGCGGCAGGTGAAGAGGTCACCGTTTCGATTGCCTCTCAAAGCCACAAGACGAAAGCCGGGGCAGACGGTGCGTGGAGTGTAATGCTCGATCCGCAGGAGGTCGGTGCTCCGTTGACGCTGACCGTCAAAGGGAAGAACGAGATCAAGTTCGGTGACGTGTTGGTCGGTGAGGTTTGGATTTGCTCTGGACAGTCAAACATGCAGTGGTCGGTCAACGCTTCGAACGATCCCGATCTGGAGAAGGCCGCCGCGAAGCATCCGAAGCTGCGAATGATCAACTTTCCGAACATCGGCGTGCAGGAGCCGATCTGGACTCATCCGAATCATCAATGGCAGGTTGCCTCGCCGGAGACCATCGGAAATTGGTCGGCGGTCGGTTACTTCTTCGCTCGCCAGTTGCAGCGGACGCTCGACGTGCCGGTCGGGATGATCAACAACGCTTGGGGAGGCTCTGCCTGCGAAGCGTGGGTCAATCGGGACTTGCTGACGAAGACTCCGTCGATGCGGCCGTTGATGGAACGCTGGATTCTCAGCGAGAAGGCGTTCACAGATCTGTCGGCGAAGACAGATCTCACCGAGGACCAGAAGAAGCAACTCGCCGGAATGCAGAATCAAATGCGTGGCAATGCTCGTCCGGCCAACATCTACAACGGCGTGTTGAGTTCCCACATCGGCTACGGGATTCGCGGAGCGATCTGGTATCAGGGGGAATCGAACGCCGGCCGAGCCTACCAGTACCGCGACCTCTTCCCGCTGATGATCCAGAACTGGCGCGACGAATGGGGCCAAGGGGACTTCCCGTTCTACTGGGTGCAGCTCGCCGACTTCCTGGCCGAGAAGCCCGAACCGGGCGACAGCTCATGGGCCGAGCTGCGCGAAGCTCAGACGATGACGATGAAGCGGCTCAAGAACACCGGCGAAGCGGTCATCATCGACATCGGCGAGGGGAAAGATATTCATCCGAAGAACAAACTCGATGTCGGCCGCCGGCTGGCTCGCTGGGCGTTGGCCGAGACCTACAAAGTTCCCGGCATCGCGGCGCGCAGTCCGCTCTACAAGTCGATGGAAAAATCCGGCAACAAGGTCGTGCTGACGTTTGAAAACGTTGCTCCGGCTGCGAATGGCTGGCGACCGTTCGACGTCAATGAGCCGCGTGGCTTTGCGATCGCGGGAGCTGACAAGAAATTTGCCTGGGCCTCGGCCAAAATCCTTCCCGACGGTCGGATCGAAGTTTGGAGCGACAAGGTCGGCGAGCCTGCCTCCGTCCGCTACGGCTGGGCCGACAACCCGGTCGTCAACATGTACTCGTCGACCGGCCTGCCGCTGACCCCGTTCCGCACCGACGATTGGCCGGGCGTGACGATCGACGCCAAGTAGCCGCGTGGGGCAGGTTTTCAACCGACCTGGCAGGTTGAAAACCTGCCCCACAATGAGACGCCCGGCCTTCACACGAACGCCGGGCGTTTTCATGGATCACGACGAAAGGTCATTCGATGAGCAATCCTTCGACTCGGATCGCGACGGTCGCTCCTGTGGACGAGGAGACCGCCGCGCCGCGTGTCGCCGCGATCTTCGACGACATCAAGCGGACGAAGCAGATCGACTTCGTGCCGAACTTTTGGCGTGTACTGGCAACGAATCCCGATCAGCTTGAAATGATTTGGACTCGGCTGAAAGCACTGATGCACCCGGAAGCGGCCGGCAGGTCTTCACCGCTCGACGCGGTCACTCGCGAGATCATCGCACTGGCGGTCTCGGCGACGAACGGTTGCCGGTATTGCGTGAACTCGCACACGGCAGCGGTGCGGAAGTTGGGGTTGAACGTCGAGGCACTCGGCGAGGTGCTGGCGATCGTCGCCCTGTTCAACTCCACGAACGCGCTGGCCGATGGCTACCAAATCGAGCCGGATGTGTTGCCGCCGCTGTGATGGTTTTGGCGAGCGGGGGGCGTCAGCCCTCCGAGTTCTTCGGCTTGTCAGAATTGCGATCGTCGTCACGGACTCGGAGGGCTGACGCCCCCCGCTCGCCTTGGAACTTCAGATCGCGTCAATCCAATCGGCGTCAAAGACGAAAAGTTCGTCCACCAAGTCATCGGCAGAGGAGACTACGGTGTCGAGCAGTTCGACATTGGCACCGTTGCCGCCAGAGACCGTATCCGCGCTGGATTCACCATCGACTCGGTCGCTGCCCAGGCCACCGCGAAGCAGATCGCTGCCGTTTCCGCCTCGAAGTCGATCGTCCCCCTCTCCCCCGAACAGGGTGTCGTCTCCGGCGTCTCCGAGGAGGCTGTCGCTGCCGCTCGAGCCAGACAGCGCGTCATTGCCGATTCCACCCTGCAGCGTGTCCTTGCCATCTCCGCCATTGAGCGTGTCGTTGCCCGCTTCTGCGACGATGCGGTCGTTGCCATCGCCGCCGAGCAGCGAATCGTCATCGAGACCACCGTTGAGCGTGTCATCACCGCCGTTGCCTTGCAGTGAGTCCGTACCGGTCAGTCCTTTGAGCAAATCGTTGCCATCGCCCCCTTGCAGCAGATCATTGCCACCCTGACCTTGCAGGTTGTCGTTCTCATTGCCGCCGTCAAGCGAATCGTCACCAAGTCCACCCAGCAGTGTGTCGCGGCCGATCTCGCCGCTGAGCAAATCGTCGTTGTCACCGCCGTTGATCGAATCGTTGCCGTCTCCGCCGTTGATGGTGTCCATTCCGGCTTGGCCTTGCAGATTGTCGTTTTCAGCGCCGCCGTCGAGTGTGTCGTTGCCAAGTCCTCCGAAAATCGTGTCGCGACCGACGTCGCCGCTGAGTGAATCGTCATCATCACCGCCGTTGATCGCATCCTGACCTGCTCCGCCTGAAATACTGTCGTTCCCCGATTGCCCTTGCAGGTTGTCGTTGCCGTCTCCGCCGCTGAGCGTATCTTTGCCAGCACCCCCGAAGAGTTTGTCGGAACCGACTTCACCCTCCAAAGAATCATCACCGTCGTTGCCGGTGAGGCTGTCGTCGTCGTTGCCGCCCAGGAGTGTGTCAGCTCCCGAACCACCGGTGAGCGTATCGCGTCCGGCTTCGCCGAGCATGCGGATGGCGACTGCGGCCGCGGAAGCATTCACGCGATCATTCCCGGCTCCAGCGTTGATCGTGATCTTCGCCTTGAACGCTGCATCCAGCGACTGAATGACAATCGAGTCGTTCTTGGAGCCGCCGTTGATGATCAACTCATCGGAAGGATTCAAGAACTTTGACGCTTGGCCATCGAGAATCAATCGACAACGACCGTTGTTGAGTACGGCATCATCCTCGATCACGATCGTGTGCGCGAGATTCGGATCGACATTAATGGTGTAGGTTGTCGGCGGCGGGATCGACGGGTCCGCACCACCGCCGGAGTCGTTCAATTCCCAGCCGATATCCGCCAGCGCGGCGTAGTCCAGCGCCGTGAAAGGCTTTCGCGTGCCAACCAACAGCGATGGGTCCATCGCGACTTCGTGGTCATCGTCTTCCGTCCCTTCACGAAAGTGCGAATTGCCCGACAGCGGCACGTTACCACCGTACTCCGCGACCGAATGTGGGCCAGTGAAAGAAAACCCGGAGACGTGACTGTCCCAAGAGTCGGCAGTGCCGATGCCCAACACATGCCCCAACTCGTGCATCGCCACTGACAGGAAGTCCTGCTGATTTGAACCGAGTCCGTCGGCCGACATCCCGAAGTACCAATTCGCGTCGTTGTCGAACGTGATCGATCCACCCCACAAACCGAAATCCGTTTCGGGACTCTCCAGCATTCCCGTTTGCCCGCGCGCCGCGACCAAATCGAGCCATGCTTCCGAGCCAGAGGACGAGTAACCACCAGGTCCGCCCACTCCCAGCGAACTCATGTTGCGCGAACCGACGAACACCAGAACCGTGTTCGCGGGAATCGTCTGGTTGCTGAGCGTGATCGCGTCAGACCCCGATGGATTGGTGGCATTGAACGACCAGGTATTGTCGCCGCTCGGGGTGATCGCCAGCAGGTCATCGTCAAGTCGGCTGCCGATCGCTTCACCAGCCAGTTCGAGAATCTGGCGACGAGCCGTATCGTCAAAAAAGTGATTCGTGTCGCGACTGAAATCGAACTGAAACGTGATCGTGAGCAATTGTCGCGATTCCAACAACTCCGCGCGCGACCGCGCCGCCGGCCTGCCGCGCTTCGGGCGACGGACGAGTTGCGACCAAAACGAAAAACACCAAAACAAGGCTCGCATAAAGGACATCCGCCGTTTGGTCGTTGGCTCCTGCTGATTATCGGCTCAGGAAACAAGGCGAAATTCCATTGGAGTCCGCAGGCGGAAACAAGACGCTGTCTTGCCTGGTTCGCCACGATTTCGCGAATCCACAGCCGCGAAGCGGCACGACGCAATCTGAAAACTAACCCGACGCGGCAGCGAGGGCGAACGCTTCACAGGCGACCGATCATCGTCGGTGAAGCGTTCGCCCTCGCTGGCGCGTCGGGTTACGATGTCCGACCGGCGCTACACCCGGTGTCGGCACACGACTACAACTCGCGCATGACGCTTCTTCGCAGCCAATCTTCTCGCCTGACGTTGCGGCTTTCCCGTGACCTGACCCGCAGCCTGAAACGCGGACATCCGTGGGTCTTCGTGGACGCACTGCGAGACTTGCCGCCGGCCTCTCCCGGAACCCCGGCGCTGCTGCTGGACAATACGCGCGGCCGGCCGATCGCCGCCGGATTTTACGACCCGGAAAGCTCGGTGACGTTCCGAGCCTGTCGAGTCGATGAGCCGCTGCGATTGAACGACGATTGGGCCGAATCTCGATTCGAGCAAGCGATCTCCCTGCGAAGTCGCCTGTTCGATGAGCACACGACAGGCTACCGGCTCTTCAACGGCGAAGGGGACGGCATCCCAGGACTCGTCTGCGACCGCTACGCCGATGTCGCCGTGCTCAAGCTGGACGGTCCGGCCGCGAGCGGTTTCTGGGACATTGACGGCATCGCCGCCTGGCTCGTCGAACACACGGGAGTTCAAGCCGTTGTCGAGCGCCGCAAGCAGCGCGGCCGTGAAGGCCGTTGGCTGATCGGCCAACGCTCGCCGCTGATCGAGTTCCGCGAACACGGCGTGAAGTTCACCGCCGATGTGCTCAACGGCCAAAAGACCGGCTTCTTTCTCGACCAACGAGACAATCGCCAAGCGATCCGTGGCCTAAGTCGCGGCTCGCGAGTGCTGAACGTCTTCAGCTACACCGGCGGCTTCTCGGTGATGGCCGGAGTCGGCGGTGCGAAACACGTCACGTCCGTCGATTCCGCCGAGCCAGCCATCGCCGCCGCAGACGCTCACTGGCTGCTCAACGGCTTGCCGCCCGACGCTCATGCCGGAGTCGCGGTCGATGCGTTCGAGTTCCTCGACGAAGCCCGCCTGAAGCGTCGCAAGTGGGACGTCGTCATCATCGACCCGCCCGCCTTCGCGCCTTCGGAAGCGACTGTCGCTCGAGCGGTCACGGCCTATCGCAAGCTCGCCTTCAACGGTGCGGCGATTTGCGAGCGAGGCGGATTGCTCGCGCTGGCATCGTGCTCCAGCCACATCGACTCGCAGACGTTTCTTGAAGCCTGCGAAGAAGGAATCTCAGAAGCCCGTCGCCGAGCAACCCTGCTGGCCATGCACTCGCAACCGCCCGACCACCCGACGCCGCTCGCGATGCCGGAGTTTCGCTACCGGAAATTCGCGCTGCTGCGCTGCGAGTGATCCGTAGGGTGGGGGGGGG
>SYJG01000551.1 GCA_005798445.1 Planctomyces sp. | reverse complement strand
GACAAAGAAGCCGAACAAGTCGGTGTGTCAGTTGATCGCCGCCGCGTCGCGGCGGCGGACATCTCGACCACCACACCGAAACGCGCGACAGCAATCAGTGTCAGTTGATCGCCGCCGCGTCGCGGCGGCGGACCGCCGGGCTCGTAACTCGATGCGGCCTTGAGTGTTGAAGGCCCTGTTGCGAGCGTGGCTCGATTCGAGGGCTTTCGAGGTTCGACAATTCGTGGATTCGGAGCATAACTCCCATCCTGTCATGGTTCGCGAGCGACCTCCGGGGGAGGTCGCGCCACCGAGATGCTCGCGGCGGATTTGCGCGGGAAAAAGTCCGCCACCGCGACGCGGCGATTTGTCAAAGACCATCCGAGTCCACACAGGACGCGGAAGCAATCAACTCTGCGGTGCTAGACCACATTGAAGGGGACGACACGTTCCGCAGGTTCTTCCTCCCTATAGGAGTCGCGTCAAAGTAGGCCGCGCGAGGCGACAAATCAAGGACTCGCGGTTTCGTCTTCGTCGTTACCGATCTCAGGCGTATCGGGATTCATGTTGTGGTATTGGCGAAGTGCGGCAATGACTCGGCATCGAACATCATTCCAATACGCAGAGTGCTCACGCCACCAACTGCCGTGCTTTGGGTCGGACGAAGGACAACTTGCGTTCGGATCGTGCCAAAGATTGACAACGACTTTTTGCTCAGAGGCCAATTTCTTTTTCGTGAGCTGCTTCAAGGTCGCTTCCGCTTGTTTGAGTTCGACATTTTTCGATTTGAGCTGTGAGTTCTGTTGCTTGCGTTCGTCACGTTGCGTGGCTTGGTTTTTGGCCGTCTCGATTGCATCGCATTCAACCTTCAAGGCATCTCGACTTTCAGTTACAGCCTTCAATTCGTCATCGCTCGGCGGCCGACCGTTTATTGAAAACCCGGCGTTTCCACGTTTACTGGTAGCCTGAGCAACTCGCCAACCTGTCAGACACGCGGCGTTGGCGCAGCTTTTCGGGTCGGGCCATCGCCAGCCCTCATCGTCCAACGCTGCGGGGATGTACCACCACTTGCCTGGGAAGTCGGGGTCGAGCAATGCGCGCAGCCCGACGTTGGCAGCCGCGTTGATGTCAGCTTGGGTTCCGGTGGCTTTCGTCGGGGCGTTCGATGATTTGTGGCGAGAAACGGCTGCGACGAACAAATCGCCTCCGTCGCGCAGCAACCGAACGGCGCGCGGAGCTTTGAATTTCTTCGAGGCATCGAGTTGTGCCCTTTCTTCGTCTGGCACAGTCCACTGTGAGTTACCACGAAGCTTCCAGTGAATTTCGATGACTCCCGATCGTCCTTTCAATTTTTCCGTCCATGTTTTGGTTGTTGCGTCCCACTTGGAAAACAGTTGGACGAGAAAACGGTCCTCTTCTGTGCCAGCATCGGATTCGGCAAGCACGATGGCGCGCGTCAAGCGATGCTCCCAAGTCGCGTCACTGGAGAGTTCAGAAGCGTCCTTGGTCAGTTTCTTGACTGCCTGCTTCACGGCTCGGCAGGGCCGGATGAATTCTTCGACGGGCATGTCGTCGCAACGCAGGCCGGGAAGTCCGGTGCGGCTGTCTTGGCGGCTGGTGTATTTCGCCATCACGTCGCGCCACAGCAGTCCGTGAAGTTCGCAGGCTTCCTTGAGCCGTTTCTTGAAGTCAGCCTTGCGCCACGCGGCCAGCATCCGATTCTCTCGCTTGCTGCGAATCTGATCCGGCTTGTAATCGTCGAGCCGTTCGATCACGACGGCATGACAGGGCGCGAACGTCTTGTTGTCGATCGGGGCTTCGGGACGCAGTGTTTTCCTCGATGCAAATTTGCCGCCGTCGAGCGGGTGCTTTTTGCCCTTTGCTCTTTGTCGGTCGATTGCCCGTTGAATCTTCTCGACCCGCTTCTCGTTCAGAGTCCAATGCTCGGCGTTTTCGCTTCCAACTCCGAGCGCGGCTTCAACGATTCGACTGGCGAGTTGCTTGCTGCGCTGTTCTCGCAATCGATCAATGACATCGAGAAGTTTCTGAGCGTATTTCTCTTTGGCCTCACGAGGCACCGGACGGCCATCGCAATCAACTTTTGCTGCAAGACTTCCATCGCGAAGTTCCACTTCACAACGTCCAAGCGGTGTCAACGACGTGCGAAACTGGACCAATGCTCGACGACACTCGACCAACGTGTCGATGCGTTTGAGCGACAACCCGCCGACGTGCATGGCGGCAATGCGACGTTTCCGCCGGTTTTGCTTCTGTTGCTTCGTCTCGTTCTCAGGCACATACCGGTCTCCGCGCGGCATCAGCCAATTCCGCACTTGGGCCAGCCGTTCATGCCAACCACTCGCGAGAACCTTCGGAGTCGTCGTGACTCCGTGATGGAAGTCGTCCTTGGTACGACGTTGACCTTCATCATGCCACCAGAGTTGTTTCCATCGCTCCGTGATCTGCTGCCGCTTCTCCAAATTGGTGCGGAGCGATTCCGCCACGGGGCGAAGCAGTTCCTTGAGTGTCTCGCGCTGGGCCTTGCGTTGCAGAACGTCGGGCTGATCGTCGTCGTTAGAAGGGCGAGTGAGCGGTTTCATCAGAGTGTTATCCCACGTCTTTTGCCACTGAGCCTTTTTCTCTTCGCGCTGTTTGCACTTCTTGGAATCGCCTTTGTCTGCATCGCTCAACTCCGGTTCAGGGCAAGTGGCCCGACGAATCCATGCCAGAATGCCGTCTTCTTCGTCGTTCCACCAATCCAGCGCATCCTTATCCCGCCACTTGACGGCTGTGGCCAAGTCATGCCACAGCATGAGCAAGTCTTGAAGGTAGTCCGTGTGTTCGTCGATGCGCTGCTTGGCGGTCTTGTCGAACTTATCGGAACCCATTGCCGGATCGAAGTACAACTCCTTTTCTCCGGGCATAGGCTTGTATTTCGTGACGAATCCAAACGCCATGCGTGCTCGGTCGGTGTGCCGCCGCAGAGACGCTCGGACGTTATCCACCAGGCTCGACATCAAGTCATCGACTTGCAGCGACGGTGCGCGCCGCGACGCTTCCGTCTTCTCGCCCGTTTCGTTTTGTGTGAGCGGATGCCGGACAAGTTGTTTGAGTTCCTTCAGTCGTTGACGTTGCTTCTCCGTCGCTCCCCAACCGGCTCGGATCAGCCGATAAATCAGCGGAACAGCAAATCCCATTTCGTATTCCATGTCATGAACGAGTGCGACTTCGCGATTCGATGCCTCGCGCGCCGACTTCTCTTCCCCTTGCAGCTTGATGACGAATTGCCGTTCGAGCTTCGCCCACGGTGCGGGATGTGGCGTGTCCGTCAACTTGCCGGTCTTTGGGTCACGTAAGCAATCCTCTCCGATCCGTCGATAGACGCTGGTGTGATGCTTGCCCTTGTCATCGGTGTGCGTCGTGTGGAGATAGAGGTCCGTTGTGCCGGTGCCGCCCGCGATGGTATTGCGACCTACGATTTCGGACTTGAAAATGGCGAGCGATATCGCTTCCCAAGCCGTGCAGGTGGCCGCGTACCGCAGGCCCAGGTCCACCGAGAGCAATCGCAAGCCCGGTAATCTCGCCAGAATCAGACTGGAGTATGAACCGCGTGAAGCTGCCTCATCGACAACTAATTCTGTTCCGTTGGAGTTGTCCTTCAACGGCTTGTTGATCTCTTCCCACGGCCAGCCGGTGAGGGACAAGTACCGCGTTCCTTTCTTCCTTCGCTGACCTTTTTCCTCGTCCTTTTTCACTCTTCGTTGGAATGGATGCGGAGTTTGTCCTGGAGTGGCTTCCACATAGCGAAACCAAGGCCCGCGCTTTTCGAGTTCCAATGCGACTGCGAGCGACCACCGAAGTTGCCGTCGTCGAGTTTCGGCTCTGTCTCGATATTTCTCACGTTCTTTGGCATCGACACTCGGATCCTCGGCCTTCTGGAGCAATTTCAAAATCGCACGCAGTTGACTCCGATCTGTGGTGAGCTTGGCGCTCCATTTCGCCGGCTTGAGGCGGTCAGGGGCCGATTCGTCGTCCGACTCCTTTTTGCGGATTTGTTGGTCATCGAAAACTCTTCCAACTTTCGCTGGAATTTTGGCGGAGCAGATTCCGGCCGCTGACGCTCCCAAACGTCCGCGTCGCGAGACAACTCGCAACGATGGTCCGCCGATCTTGATGTTGTCACAAGCCGATCCGATTTCTCGATCGAAGCGGCAACTGACAGCATAGAGCGGTGTCACTCGCACCCATTTGCTCACTTCGCTGGGGAGCTTGGCCGAATCTCCGTGCCACAAATCCATCTCGATGGCACGCAGGTCGTCAATCTTTGGATCGCTCAGCGGTCTCAAGCGACGAAAAGCGATCTCAGGGCAATTGTTGCCATTGTCGAAGTCGCAATAGACGGGGCTGGTGTATGCGCAAGGATGCCGGTATGCAGCAACTTTCAAACGCAACGCATCACTGCGCGCTTTCATTCCTCGGACGTAAGTGTCGAGGATCGTCGCATTCGGTTTGTCGTCATGCCACCAGACTTTTCGATAGGTCTCCTCGGCGAGGCGAAAGAACAAATTCACGTCACGAAACTTTTTATCGACATCCTCGTCTTGGAGTAGCTTGACGGCTTCGATGCGTTTTTCGCGTGCCAGTTTTTCGTCGGCCTCACGAATCGACGCCCATTTCTTGACGACGCGGTCCCAGCCAAGGAGCTGTCGTGGTCGGATACGAAATTCACCGGCAGCGCCGGATTCAACGCGGTAGGCTTTGCAGTAGGCATCGAGCGCGTCGATGGACTCTCGATATTCGAGTGAGCTTTCCAAAATCTTCAAACTCTCATCTGCTGCTTTCCTCGCCTGCCGATCTTTTTCTTGCTGCCGCAATTTTGTCCAAATCTGTGCGAGTCGAGATGTGGCCTTGGCAAGCATTTGACGGTGGAGATTCGTCGGCGAATAACCATCTTTTGCTCGGCCCTTACGTTTCTTGGCCTCAACGTCGCTCACGAGAGGGCGAATATCTTTGAACCGCTGCCTGAGGTCTTTCTCCCAAAGTTGACGGCATTCAAGCTCGGCAGCGGTTTTCGACTCGACACCGCCTGTGCCCTCGAAGACATGACCATAAAGGCGACGAGATCGCTGCCCACCACCTTCTCCGGAAACGGCAGTGCCCGGAGTTGATTCTTCTCCAGCAGTCGCTTCCGAACCATCCTCTTCGGCCGCTGCCAAATCATTGGCTGAACTTTCGGTCGATGATTTTGGAAGTCGCAAATAGTCTTCTTTATCCAATAAATGCCAGAGAACTCGTTTCGCTCCGTAGCGTGCTTTCGTCTGCAACCATGCGACATAACGCCGCCAAACCCTTTCGGAGAGAACTCGTTTTGCTCCGCGGCGTGCTTTCGTCTTGTTCTCTTGGCTCAAGGCAAGCGTGATGCCATCGAAGACTTTGCTGCGATTGATCCACACCGCGTCGTCGCGAACTCGCGCCGCGAGTGATGCAGCGCACGCGCCAACCCATGTCTTTGACTGCAACTCGGCATCTTTATCCGGGTCGCCGATTTCATCGTCTGGCACGCCTCGCGATTTGAGAATCTGGCAAAGTTCATTCAAAAGTTTGCGACCGCGACATTCGATGACGTATTCGGCCCCACCGGCTTTTCCAGGCCGACAAGCTGCGCAACCTCGATCGTCAATCACAGCGCACTGATCTGAATCGGCATTCGTGGCAATCCTCAGTCTTTGATCGGGGTTCTGACCATCGGTCGGCGCTCCGTCTTGGTCTTCGACACTGAGCCACGACAGACACAACAGAATCCGTCTGTCGCGAATCATCGCGTCAGAGTTCGCGGCGACTCGTTTTGCATTGAGTCGCTTCGCAATAGCCTCACGATCCGGCTGCTTCTTATTCGCCTTTGCCGCCTTGGCCTTCTCTTTATTGAATTCTTCGTCGATCTCTGCGTCCGTGACGTCGGGTAGTTGCATGAGCTTATGATCCAACCCGCCGCGCAGCGTGAGCAGCCAGTCGCCGAAGACTTTGGCTCCCGCATTGACCGCTTCATGCGTGGCCCACAGAGCGTCGGCGACGACCTTGCGCCGCTCTTTGTTCGTCTCGTCGTCCGCTGCTGGGGCCGCTCGCAGGCGGAGCGTGTAGGCTCGCTGTGTGGTGGGAAGTTGGGGGAGGTCGGGCATGGCTTGGTGAGGGGTTTGGGATTAGGGAGTAGGGGTTAGGCGCTGCAAAGCGGCGATGAATCGCCGCACTCCAGAGGGGCGACATTGTGAACAGGCTACGGGCTGAACTGTGGATGGCAAGGGACGGCGGGGCGGTGAGCCAAAGTAGCCCTCTCGTTCCGCGAGAGGATCGCCGGGCGCGCGAAGCGGGTTGTTGGCTCATTGAGCGCCGATCGCGCGAATGAGGTCGAGAGACGTTCGGCTTTCGTCTCGCGGAGCAAGACGGCTACGTTGAGCGGGCGACATTCGGCGGTGCTGCGTCGCGGCTCATTTGCGGCGGTTAAGCCTCGGCTCTCTGCGAAGCAGAGAGTGCGGTCGTCACAATCGAATCCGAGTCCGGCGAGCAGCCATTTGGCAACATGACTGGCCAAACTCGGCGATGGCCATCGACCGTCATGACGACTTCCGCGTCGCAGGGGGGCAGATGGAGCGGTTGGCGAATGCGGACAAAACTCGGTCCAATTTGGCCCAACTCGTACACGGCATCGCCGACGACTAATTGCAGTTGAACCGCAGCAGAGAAACCGCTGGTGGATTGAATCATGGCGTTGGCTCAGTATCGCGACGAAATCCTGCCTCGCATCGATCAGTATTGCTCTCGGTACGGCACAGCAACGGAATGCGAGTTGGGATTCGGGTGGGATGGTATCGTGATCGCAACAAGTTCCTCAACGGCGGTCAAAGGGTTTCGGCACGAAGGACTTTATCGTCGCGAACGGGACGTTTATCGGCGGTTGCAACAGCACCACGTCCGAACGGTTGGTCGGTTCGATGTGCCGCAGTTGATTCGCTGTGATGACGAACTGTGGATCGTTGAGATGTCGATCGTCTCGCCGCCGTTTGTGTTGGATTTCGCGGGGGCGTATCTCGATCAGGCTCCGGATTATCCCGCGGACGTGATGAGCGACTGGCTGGCCGAGAAGCAGGAGCAGTTTGGCGAGCGCTGGTCGGAGGTCGCGGGGGTGATGACCGCGTTCCGGCAGTGGGGTGTGTGGCTAGCGGATGTGAAGCCGGGGAACGTGGAGTTCGGGGAAGAGTGGTTTACGCCGTAGGCGTTGAACATCAAAGACCAGGGTCGCGGTGCATCGCCGCGCACTCTGGGCGAGCGATGCAACGATTGTTTGACGCTGCAAGCGTTGCACAACTCCGGCGGCAGGCTTGTTGAACCCTTTCAGGGTAAGACATTGCCGATGATCCGTACCCAGGGTGCGCGGCGAAGCGCCGCGACCCTGGGCTTTATTCTGTAACGCCTTCGGCGTAAACCGCAGACCACAGGACGGCCAAGGGCGACCATCCGACAAGAATCAGATCACGACCATCCCTTCGAGCGGCGCGGCAAGCGATTGGCCGAGGACGGTGGTGGCGGTGCGGGCGGTGGTTTCATTCTCGCCGAGGTCGATGATGACGACTTGGTCCTCGCGCTGATTCATCTGCTCTTCGAGTTCGGTTTGCAGGCGGACTCGGTCGATCGGTTTGAGCACGCAGAAGAAGACCGAGTATTGCCACGGCTCGCCGTAGCCTTGGCAAACTTTGTGGATGTGTCGCAGACGTTTCGGATCGGCGATGTCGTAGCAGACGAGGTAGCAGTGGCGCATGGTGTGATCTCTTTGGAGTGCTGTGACCAGAGTCACAGCTTTTCAGGCCGCTCTGATCTTCTCTGCAAATCTGCCGTTGGTAGGAAATGATGCGTTTTGGAAAGCGACGGCTTTGGCCGTCGCACTCCAAAATCATCTCGTGGTCAAAAACGCCAACGTAGGCACTTCGTTGTTCAGCCAGGCGGCGATCATGCGGGCGTGGAGGATCAGCATTCGGCGATAGCTGAGCTTGTAGCCGAAGACCGGATGCGTGATTTCGTCGCTCATGCGGCGGCCGTAGGCAGTGAAGAAGGCTTTGCGGCCGGCGTCGCTGAAGAGACAGCCGGCGGCGGTTTGGGTGAAGTGGCCGGGCTTGAGTTCCCCTTTCTGAAACGCGGTGATCGTCAACGAGTCGGCGATCAGCGGGCGGAACGGTTCCATCAAATCGAGAGCCAGCGCGGGACGGCCGGGTCGCGAGACGTGGAATGCCCCGATGCTCGGTTCCAGCCGCGCGGTGCGGAGCGAAGCGGTGCATTCGTGTGTGAGCATCGAATACGCGAACGACAAGCAGGCATTCACCGGATCGGGCGCGGGACGTCGTTGCCGGCCGTTGGTCTCGAAGAGTTTCGCGAACTCGTCGGGCAACATGCCGGGGAAGTTCTCGAAGTAAATCGCGGCGGCTTGGCCTTCGTGGCCGCGCAGGCATTCGAGCGATGTGGCTTCGGTGGCGGACTTGGCTTCTTGCGCGAGGGCATCGGAGACGCGAGTCGGCAGGAACTCGTGATTGCGAAGCAGCAGCGTCCGTTGATTGCGAATCTTGGCCGAGATCAATGCTCGCGCGAGAGTGAGGCACGGTTCCGGCTGATCGAATTGGCGGACTTGGTTTCGTCGTGTGTCGGCACTGACGGAGTCGAGCGGATCGACAATCGCGATCATGCGACCGGCGGCGGAAAGCAGCGCGACCGGGATGCCTCGATCGGCGAGCGTCTGCATGGCCTGTGTCGAAATCTGAACCGAGCCGAGCAGCGAGAGTGATTCGACGTTGGCCAGCGGCACGTTTTGAAGGGCGGCTCCGTTGTCATCGCTGAGTCGCATCATCGAACCGCGAACGCCGACATGCGTGCCTCGCTTCTGCGCGACGAGATGAATGCCGTCATCGCGTGGCGGCCAAAGTTTGCGAGGAGAGACTTCGCCGTCGGTCCGTTGTTGCTGAATCTCGTCCGGCAAGCAAATCGGTTGCAGCGAGCAGCGCGGGCACTTCGGATCGTTGACCAATGGCAATGGTCGCGAGCCTGCGGCGCAGGCTTTCGCAGCGGCCAGCGTATCGAGAGCGTCTTGCCGGAGTTGCTCATCAACGGGGACCTCAAGGCGGCATTTCTCAGCGGCGTAATACAGTTCGGCGCGCGGCACTGTGTAACCGGCTTCTTCCAGTAGCAGGACTTGCAGGCCAACTTGGACGCGATCGGTCGGCCACGGGGAGACATCGGCCATGTTGTTCGGGTCATCGTCGCTAGTCTCATCGGGAGCCGGTGAAGCGTTCGGCTCGTCACACGGAGTGTGACGGCGACGTTCAAGACGGCGACGTTGCGGGCGGCCTTTGCGATACTCGACCGGGACGGCGGTGAGGCCGTCGATCTCGGCGATGTCGAGTGTGGCCGTGAGACCCAGGCGATGGCTGGTCAGCGTGAGGCTGCGGATTGACCGAGGTTGTCCGGTTTCCGCATTCGCATCACCGGACTCGTCGGTCGCTTGGCTGGGCGCATCGACGCGGCGATGGACTCGTTGGCCGGCTTCGGTGTCGTCGCTGGGGACGTGAATCCCTTCGACTTCCAAGAAGTAAAACAGTCGCGGGCAGTACGCGAACTCGGCGACGTTCCGCGCGGGCCAAAGCGGAGTCTCCATGTGACGACCCTCTGGAAGCGAGACGATGGCCTCCGTGAGAGAGCAAGACTCCATAGGTCGCCAGCGTAATCACTCGAAAGGCACGTGATCCAGAAGTTTTTGGGACTCTCCGCGATTCGCGTCATCACGGAACTTCGACCGAAACGAGGTCTTGATGTCCGTCACGCTCGGCGACAAACACCAGCCGTCGGCCATCGGGTGACCACGTTGCGAAGTCGTCTTGCTCGGGATGATGGGTGACGCGCGACAGCCCGGAACCGTCGGGAGCGATCGAGTAAATCTCGTAGTTGCCGTCGCGATTGCTGGTGAACACGATGCGGCGGCCGTCGGGAGACCAGCGCGGGCGGATGTCTTGCTTGGGACTATCGGTCAAGCGGCGGACGTCCGTGCCGTCGGACTTCATGACGTACAAGTCGTAATCGCCGTCGCGCGTCGAACTGAAGACGACCTGCTGACCATCGGGAGAAAAGCTCGGCCAGTTGTTGACGCCGGACGAATCGACCAATCGGCGCGGCTGCTTGGCATCAACTCCGACAGCGAACAAGTGCTGACGTCCCTCTTCGGGATAGCTGTAAAGCACGCGCGAGTTGTCAGGCGCGATCGCCGGGCTGTGCATCCCGGAGAAACCTCCGCCGGGAGGAACATCGGCCTGAGTGCCGGTCATCAAGTCTTTGATGACGAGCGCGAGGCTCAGATTGCCTCGGTTCTGCACAAACGCCAGAAACCGTCCGTCGCGAGAGATTGCCGGCTCGAACTCGGAGCGTGTTTCATCGGGATGCAGTGACTCGACTTTGCCGCTCGCCAGAGTCAGCTTCATCAATCGCAATTGCTTCGGCCGCTCGAGCACCACGAACAACAACTCGCTGCCATCCGACTTCGAGAAGACGGGATCGCGTTTCACTCGGCCATCGGTCGTGAGCCGCGACGGCTCAGCGGCAACCAAACAATGGCTCAGCCCAAGGCTTACGAACGTCGCAAACAGCACACCCGAACGAAACATTCTCTGTTCTGCAAACATTCGAAACCTTGCTTTCGTGAGATGATTTTCGGCGTCGAACGCATCATCGCGAATCGCCGGGTGATTGGGATTCTCATTGAAAACCGCGACTTTGTTCGGGAGGGCGAGGCTCCCGCCGAGCCGGTGCGTGAATCACGCGTTCTCTCCGACCCGGCTCGGCGGGAGCCTCGCCCTCCCCCTCAATGAACGGCGGAAAATGAACACGAACATCACACCAATTCGTGAATCACGCTGCCGCCATCGAGTACTCGGAGTTCCGCGCGAGCTTGCGTGTCCAGGCCGGCCAATTCGCTGATCGTGGTGCCGACCATCAGCGGAGTGATCCCTTCGGTGACAGGGTCTTCGGCGTACTTGTCGCTCGCGCCGATGACACGGCCCGATTCGATGCCAGCTCCCGACCAGAGCGAGAAATAGCAGCGCGGCCAGTGATCGCGAGCCGCTCGGCCGTTGATCCGCGGAGTCCGGCCGAATTCCCCCATCGCCACGACCAGCGTGGTCTTCAACAAGCCGCGCGAGTCGAGGTCATCCAACAGCGCCGAGTACGCGCGATCAAAGATCGGGCAGTGTGTGTCCTGCAGCAGTTCGAAGTTGTAGATGTGCGTGTCCCAGCCGAAGTCGCAGTTGGGGGTGATCGACTCGACGTATTCGGACCAGTTGACCTGAATGTACGGCACGCCGGCCTCGACCAACCGCCGCGCGAGCAGGCAGCTTTGACCGAAGGTCGTCTGCCCGTATCCGTCGCGCAACTTCTGAGGCTCCGCCGTCAGATCGAACGCCGTGCGGGCGACGGGAGTCGTCAGCAGCCCGTACGCTCGCTGAAACGTGCGGTCCCATTCGTCGATGCCCAGAGCCTCAAGCTGCCTCGGCACTTCATCAACCAACGAGAGCAACGCCCGTCGATCAGAAACTCGATTCGGAGTCAAACCATCCAGCAACTGCAATGCCGGAATCTCGACCTCGCCAAGATCCGAGCAACTCACCATGAACGGATCGAACGTTTTTCCGAGCGTCCCGCCGCCGTAGCCGTCCACTTTGCGGACGACATCGCGAGGAATGCCCCTCCCGACCGAGACAAACGGCGGCAACGATCCCCGATGTCCGCGAAACTTCGAGATGATCGAACCGAAATTCGGACGCACCGGCTCTGGCTTCTCTTTGAAACCTGTCAGCCCAACGGTTCCGGCATCGGGGTGCCCCGGTTCCGAAGTGACGTTGCTCCGCACGACCGAGTATTTGTCCGATCGCGCCGCCAACCTCGGCAGGAGTTCGCTGACCATCAGCCCCGGAGTGCGCGTCGGGATCGGTGTGAACGGCCCACGGTACTCCATCGGAGCATCGGGCTTCGGATCGAATGTGTCGATGTGACTCGGCGCGCCCCACAACCAGACGAAGATGATCGACTTCGCTCGCGTCGCTGCCGCCGCGCGAGTCACATTGTCGGCCGTCAAGCCTCCGAGCATCCACGGCAGCGCGGCACCGACTTTCAGAAACGAACGCCGGCCTGCGCCGTCGCAAGTCTTCGCTCGAAAGATACCGACGTCGAACATGCTCAGTCTCTGTGGCACGGACGTCTCGCCCGTGCGTAGCGGTGATCGAACAACAAATGCCGGTTCACTGTATTCTGTGCGATGCACGCTCGAAAGCCAGTTTTCCACTTCGCGTCGCCGCAGGCGATCCGTTGTTAGGGAACGGGAGCACAATAACTTCCCGAACCCAACGGGAAGTTAGCACGACGCGCCAGCGAGTGGTCATGGTCGGAACCACTCGCTGGCGCGTCGTGCTGACAGGACTTCGGGAAGTGATTGCGTTCCCGTTCCTAATCAGGTCGCGTCGTACAGCGCCGCCAATTCCCGATCGTACTTCGCGAGAATGTGCCGGCGGCGGACTTTCATCGTCGCGGTCAATTCGTCCTCAGCCAGTTGGAACGGCTTGTCGAGCAACAAACAGCGTTTGACTCGTTCCGGCTGGCTGACCACTTCCATGACGGCGTCGATTCTCGATTGCATGAAATCGACCAGAGCTGCCGATGTCACGAAGCCGTCAGTGACGTGCCAGTCGCATCCGAGTTTTGTGGCTTCGGCTTTCAATGACACTTCGTTCGGGACGATCAACGCGCTGATGAAATGTCGGCCGTCTCCGTAGACGACCGCCTGGTCGATGAATGGGTCGCTGGTCAGCAGCCGTTCCAATTCGCTGGGAGCGATGTTCTTTCCGGCGGACGTGACGAAGAGATCTTTCTTCCGATCGGTGATCGACAGAAAACCTTCGTCGTCGAGCTTGCCGACATCGCCCGTGTGCAGCCAGCCGTTGCGAATCGTTTCCGCAGTCGCGATCGAATTCTTCCAATAGCCCTGCATGACGTGCGGGCCGCGCGTCAGGATCTCGCCGTCTTCTGCGATGCGCACCTCGACGTTTTCGATCGCTCGACCCACCGAGCCGATCTTGAACGACTGGGCGTTGTTGAACGAAATCACCGGCGAACTTTCCGTCAGTCCATAGCCTTCCAGCAACGGCAATCCCGCCGCGTGAAATGCGCGGCAAACGTGCTGAGGCAACGGCGCTCCTCCCGACGTGAGTTGTCGAATTCGCGGCCCAAACAGCGTTCGCAACCGGTCATCACGTTTTGGCGGAACCAACTCAGCGACGCTGTTCCACACTTTTTCATAAAAGCGAGGCACCGCCGTCAGCCACATCGGCTGCACGGCCTCCAAATCGGCAAGGAGCGTTTCGATCGACTCCGCCAGCGCGACGATAATGCCGGCCCAGGTCGTCAAATAATGATCGACCGTCCGCGCGTAAATGTGGCTGTACGGCAGCCAACTCAGCAACACGTCGTCTGGTTCCATAAACGAAATCTTCCCAGTACCCACCGCATTGGTCAGCAAGTTGTCGTGAGAGAGCATGACTCCTTTCGGATTTCCCGTTGTACCGCTGGTGTAGATGATTGTTGCCAAGTTGTCGCCACTGATCGCGGCCTCGCGCCGCGCAATCTCTTGACGACCGGCGGCACCCAATTGCCAACCGCGATGCTTCAGTCCGTCCCAGGTCAACAGCTTGAGCCGGCAATTCGGCGGAGCCTCGATCAGCTCAAACGACACCAAGAATTCGAGCAGCGGCAACGCATCCAACACGGCGAACACTTTGTCGGCTTGACACTGGCCGCTCACGACAATTCCGCGCGACTCACTGTGCCCGACTTGGTACTCCACTTGAGCAGCAGCCAACGGTGCATGCAGCGGAACATCAGCCGCTCCGCAACTTAAAATCGCATGATCGGCAATCAGCCATTCGCACCGATTCTCGCTCAGAATTGCGATGCGATCGCCGATTCCAATCCCCTGCGAGGTGAACCCTGCGGCTGCATCGTCCGCATGTCGCCGGTAGTCCGCCCAAGACAAATCGCAGAATTGTCCAGCCTGCTTATGTCGCAACGCCACTCGCGGCCCCAACCGCTCCGCAGTACGCCGATGCAATTCACAAAGATTCTGAGTGCCCATGCTCCACGGATCCTCCTTCGATCGAGCAAACGATACGCACTCCGACGGTTGACTGCTAGAAGCGACTCGACAATCAATTCCCACTGAGCTCGCCAATGGAAGAAGGCTCAGATTTGGTTTGCGAGTTAGGTGGCAATCCACGAAAGGTAGTGCGACCACCAGGCCCCTTTTGGGACTTTCGCTTGGCGAACTTCCTTCACCCTTGGACGAGATCGTTCAATGACTCGTGGCCCTCAACTCTCCTTTCGCAGGTGCATCTACCTCGCGCGGGGAGTCATGAGATTCGGCGAGCGGCAGGGCTACAGTGCCTCGTTGACGTTCTCGCACTTCGCCTTGCGGTCGATCCGCTTGAGCAACCCGGCGAGCACCTTGCCGGGGCCGACCTCAGTGAACTCGGCAACTCCTTGCGCGAGCAGCCAGCGAATCGAGTCTTCCCAACGCACTGGGTTGACGACTTGGCGGACCAGCAGTTGGCGAATCTCTTCCGGCTCCCAATGAACCGAGGCATCGACATTCGACACCACTGGGATTCGCGGCTTTTGGATTGGAACGCTGGCGAGTGCCTCCGCCAGTTTTTGGTCGGCCGGTTCCATGATGCTCGTGTGGAACGCACCAGCCACGGCGAGCGTAATTGTCTTTCCGCCATCAGCCTCGGCCAGTTCGACCGCTTTTGCGACAGCGGGCTTTTCGCCGGAGATCACGAGGTTTCCGGGGCACAGATAATTCGCGATCGAGACCTGTCCGACCGCCGAAGCGTCATCGCAGATCGCCTGAACCTTTTCCCGTTCGAGCATCAGCAGGCTCGCCATGCCAGAAGGCCGACGATCTGCTGACTCCTGCATCACCTGCCCGCGCCGCTGAACGACTCGTAAACCGTCCTCGAAGGTCAACGCTCCCGCGAAGACCAGCGACGTGTACTCGCCGAGACTCAGCCCTGCCGTATGCGTCGCGCTGGCGACCAGATCAGGCTTCACTTCTTTGAGCATTTCCAGCGCGGCAAGAGCGCTCACGAACAATGCCGGCTGGCTGTTGACCGTCGAATCGAGCCGATCCTTGGGGCCTTCAAAGCAGAGCTTGGCGAGGTCGTCACCAAGGATTTCGGAGGCTCGGTCGAACAGCGATTTCGCGCAGGCGAACTTGTCGTAGATCGACTTGCACATCCCGACCGATTGCGCACCTTGGCCGGGGAAGAGGAAAGCCATGCTCATTGCGAGTCTCCAAGACACAAAAAGACACAAACTTTGGCGAGCCGGGTCCGCCCGTGGCGGATCAGCCCCCGGACTCACGATCGGGACTGTCCGGGGGGCTGACGCCCACTGGCTCGCCAGGAAATATGGGAACTTTACGCCAGCGGCATCTCCACCAGCGCGGCGGAGATCGACGAGTTGATATCGCGGTCCTTGAAGGTTCTCGCCACCTTGAGCGCGTTGCGGATCGACAGGCTGTTGCTGGAGCCGTGGCAGATGATGCAAATGCCGTCGATTCCCAGTAGCGGAGCCCCGCCCTCTTCGCTGTATTGATACCGCTTGCCGACGTTGTGCAGGGCTTGCATCCCGTGGTCGCGCTCTTGGCTCAATTGACCGATGACGTCGCGAGCGACGGTCTTGAACAGAAAGTCGGCCATCCCCTCGCTGACTTTTAGCACGACGTTGCCAACGAAGCCTTCACAGATGATGACATCAACGTTGCCCTGATACAGATCGCGGCCCTCGACGTTGCCGACGTAGACGTCTCGCAAGCGGCTGTTCTGCAGCATGGAGTGCGTTTCGCGATAGAGGTCGTTCCCTTTGCCGTCTTCGCTGCCGATGTTCATCAGGCCGACGCGCGGGTTCTCGATTCCCAGCACGTCGCGAGCGTAAACCAACCCCATGACCCCGTACTGAAAGAGATGCTCCGACCGCGCCGCCGGGTTCGCGCCGACGTCCACCAAGACCGCTCGCCCCTTCTGTGTCGGCAGGGCAACCGCGATTCCTGGCCGCTTCACATTCTTCAGATACAGTCGCGTCTTCAGCCCGGCCGCGACGACGGCTCCCGTGTGACCCGCACTGACGACCGCATCCGCTTCACGGCCTGCCATCATCTGCCAGCAAACCGAGATCGAGCAGTTCGGCTTCTTGCGGAGCGCTTCGGTCGGCTTCTCCTCCATCGTGATCCAACTGTCGGAGTGGCGCAGGATCAATCGATCGGACGAAAACCCGGCCTTCGCAAGCAACGGCTCCAATTGCGGTTGGTCGCCCACCAGGACGACTTCCAATTCAGGGTGAGCCTGTAGTGCGGCAATGGCCCCATCAATGTTTGGGCCGGGAGCGTAATCACCCCCCATGGCATCCAGCGCGATCCGCATGAGGATGTTCCTCGTCGAAGCTCGGCGACTATTCCTCGTTACCGGCGTCGTAGCTTCGGCCGTGGTAGTGCCCGCATTGCGGACAGATGCTGTGGTTGGGCACCATCGCGCTGCACTGCGGACAAGTCGTCAAATTCAAAGGCTTAATCGCGTTGTGACTGCGACGCTTGCGGGCACGGGATTTCGACGTGCGCCGTTTGGGAACTGCCATGATCTCTCCGCCAAAATTCGTTCAACGTGGGAACAGCCCACGAGTTACACACGATTTCTCAAGTTTCCCCACCGAATAGAGCGGGGCATGGTATTGGAGCTTCCCCCGCACTTCAAGCAACGTGGCGATTGCCGGAGAGCGAGGCCGTGCTCCGTCTTTTCTCCCTCTCCCTTTGGGAG
>SYJG01000550.1 GCA_005798445.1 Planctomyces sp. | reverse complement strand
GGGCTGTCTTCAACCCCTCTTCAAACCTTCTGGCCATGCCTCAAAAATCCAACCTCACAAACGCCATCGACTCCACCAACTTCAACCGACTCTCGATCGCCAGATCTACAACGCTCCGTTTCACGGGCAACCAATACAGCTTTATTCGTTCCTGGATGTGATCTTGGGCTTCGCGATCGCCAGTCAGTTCGGCATCGAGCCGCGCGCCGCCATCACGGCGACTCGGCTGAATCGGGATTGCTTTCTCGTTGTGACTGAACTGAAAGGTTCGGGAACTCTCTTTGACCGCCTGTTTGTACGACGGACTTCCAGTCCGTCGAGACAGGCCGACGGACTGGAAGTCCGTCGTACATTCCGTGGTGAGTTCCTTACCGCCTGGGGGTTTTCATGGGGCTTGGGAGAACACGATTCGGCCCCAGAGGCTGGGGAGAAGTTCGACCTCGCCGGGGATGTCGCTGACGAAGGTGGTTGTTTTGTTGTGCCAGTACGACCGCGCGGTCGTCTCGATGCCGTTGCCTCGGAGCACGCCCAGGTCGCCGATGATTTTCATCCCGTCGGACGGCGACAGGCCGAGCGTCGCCAGTGCAACGGAGAACTCGTAGACCCCTTCGTCGGCGTATGTGCCGGGGGCGGGGCTCAGCGGCGAGGACGCGACCTGCACCGCGTCGCTCACATCGTCGATGCGGTCGATGTTCACTCGCTTCACCGGCGAGATGAACGGTTCGGGCTCCTGCGTGCCCGGCACGATTTGGCGGTAGAGCATGGCTTTGGTTTTGCCGCCGACACGGGCGACGAGCAGACGCAGGTCCCCAGCCACGGGTTGTTGCCGCTTCGGATCGGCTTTGGGATCGATCCCCAGTTGCAGATCGAGCGCTCCGCCTCCCTTGAAGAGCAGCTTGTCGACCGCCGTGACGTTGGTGAGGTAGTCGGCATAGCGAGCGTTGCCGCTGGCGATCACGACGACGTGCAATCGGTCGCCGCTGACCTGCATGGCTCCTTTCAAGCCATCGGCAATCAACGAGAAGGCCGCCTTGGTCCAGTCATCGGCTTTTCCACCAGCGACGTTCATCGCCAGCATGCCGAGCTGCCCCTCGGCAAACTCCCGCGACCACAGCAGCGAACCGACCTTGTCTTCGGACTACTGTTCCGGGAAGTCCTTCTTGTAACGAGTCAGCAGCGCGGGCGCGTCGTTGGGGACGATGTAGATCTTGCCTTTGATCTGCTTCGATTCACCGGGCTTCAGGCCGCCGATGCGGAAGTCGGAGTGGAGGCAACGGGCGACTCCCTGAAACAACTCCTGATAAGGTTCGAACGCCACAGCGAAGATCTGCTTTTCGTCACCGCTAAAGCAGCCGATGAGTCCGTTGCTGGGGACCAGTGGGCTGAGCGGGCGCGGGTTGACGTCGGTACGCGGGACGTGCCGGGGACACCACACTTGGCCGGGAATGTACCGGGCTTCTTTGGCCCACGGACGAATATCCGGCATGCGTGTCAGCTTGCCATCCAGGAAGACAAAGCACTTGGGAAGGTAATCGTCGATGTCCTTGCCCTTGTTGTCATAGCCCGTGAAGTCGCCGAGCCGAATGCACGGCTGCGCCCAATGCGCAGCGGACGCAGTCGCGGTGGGATTCCGCGCGGTGATGGCAAACGTGACATCGTCCTTGCTGGCGGTGATCGTGTGATCGACCACCACGCCATCTTTAACGGAGCAGCGCAGCTTCATCGTCTTCTTGTCGTCGCTGAGCGAAACAAGTTCCGTCGTGTGGCCGATGGTCGTGTCATGCCAGTCGGCGTCGGTTGAATTCGGACGGCAATAGGCTTCGAGATAGTTGATCCGAATCTCGCCCTTGGGCAGATGCGGCCCTTGGATGACAAGCCAGTTCTTGTCGCGTGCCAACGTGAGATCGGGCACCTGTGCAAAGCCGACGCTGGTGTTGAAGAGGAAGAACGTCTGAAGAGTTATCAGCGTCAAAGCGCTGAGTCGCTTCATCGTGTTGTCCAGAGAAATCATGAGTAGTCACGTCGAAGTCCGCCGGTCCGCATTTCAGCTTCAGCCGGCTCGTTCGTAGTCCCGCCTTCAGGCGGCGCATGTGTCGGACTGACTCAAGGCAGAACTACAAACAAGCCGCAGGCCCGACTCGCCGCATTCTAATTCTTGTCGTCCGTCGGTCCTGCCTCAGCCGTTCGACAATTTTCCTAACGGCGATTAGGCTAGGCCTAATCACGACTTCACCCGCATCGCCGCGTCGTTTCTTCAAGGAACTGCGATTCCAACAGCCCCATCGTCGAAGGGTTTGATTCGCTGCACGACATCTTCGCTCATCGCACGCGGTCGGCGCCAAAGCGATTGGTGCTGGCTTCGACGATCCAGTTGCTGAAGCACGAACTGAGCAAGCCGCTGGCCGAGTTCCGTCGTCGACATCCCGAGGTGCAACTTTCAATCATCGACCGCTCGTCGCAGGGGGCTCGCGCGTGCTTGGAGAACGGCGAGACGGACATGGCCATCGCCGGTCAGTTCGACATCGAGCCACGTGCGGCCATCACGGCGACTCGGCTGATGGCGTATCCCTTCATGCTGATGGCTCTGACCGGTCATCCGCTGCAGACTGCGTCGCGAGTCTCCATCAAGACGATCGCTCAACAACCGCTCGTCCTGCCGAGTGCCGCCGCGAACTGTCGCGCGAAGCTCGACGAGTGCTTTCGCAATGCAGGCGTCTTGCATGCGTTGAACGTCGTCGTCGATGCCAGCAACTTCGACTTGCTGGTCGATCACGTCATCGGCGGCTTCGGCCTCTGCGTGATGTCCGTCAGCCCCACGATCCTGAAGAAAGCCGAGAAGGGCGACCGCTCGTTACGCGGCATCGGCTGCCGCAACATCACGCGTCTCTTCGGCGAAGAAACCATCGCCCTGCTGCAACGCACCGGCCGCTTCGAACCGCCGCATCACACCGCCTTCCGCGAACTCGTCGAAGCAGCGGTGAAAGCGGGTTAACTCGGCTCGGGGCACGGGCATCTCGACGGTCTGATCGTTGGTTTTCCGGATGGTTTTCCACCGAAATGCACCGAAATGCCGAGAGCCTTTTCAAAATCAGGCTCTCCGCCATTCGTGTTGAAACTTGTGATGAGTGAGCCGCCGGCACTGGTATGGAAGGACCAGTCAAGTAATTTGAGCGAGTGGATTTTCCGAATGGTGTTTTAACTTGAGTTCATCGTGTTGTGCTGCGGCCGCCGAGTCGTCGGCGAGGGAGAAACGACTGTTGATCAGACTGATATTCGCGGGTCGGAACCGCATGACCTGATCCGTCGCGGAAGTGCCGGAGTCTAGCATCGGGCGTCACGAGCGAATTTTCGCGGGTGGCCGAAAGCGCCTGCTGGGGCATCTTCCTGGAGTTCGTGTCGCCGACGACTCGGGGGCCGCTGCCTTTCTGGGTTGAGGATTGTTCTTGTTGAGGATTGTTTTCCGTGACATCCGAGGTTCTTGGTAAGCTCTCCGTGCCTGGTGAAACGGAGTCAGGCTCTGCGGGGACGCAACCTGGCAAGGGATAACCAGGTCAGGGCGGGAAAATGTTCTCGCCGGGCTGGGGGCGGAAACGTCCCCAGCCCGCTTTCAAACTCCCCACATTTTTTTGCCCTGCCATTCCTCAAAAAATCCATTGTCCTATTCCTTCACCACGAGTTGTTTCACCTGGCCGACCGCCCACACGAAGCCCGCCAGTTCGCGAGCCACCGCCGCGATCGCTTTGTTCCGCGGCTTGTTCTGTTCCAACAAGTAAGTCAGCCGTTTGCTCAACCGTTGCTGAGCTTCCCAGGCGATGTCCGTCACCTCCTTGGACACGCCGGCCTGACGTTCCCGCAGCGCGGCACCTAACGCTGGCCGATGCCGGTCATGCTGAGCCGTCTCGATCAGGATGCGT
>SYJG01000549.1 GCA_005798445.1 Planctomyces sp. | reverse complement strand
TGGCTATACCACCATTCCACGCAACCCCTCGCACGGTCTTGCAATCATTCGCAAATCGGGTAGGTTTCGCGTACCTACCACTTGCTGAATAAGTTAGGGCGAATTCTCCCCCCTTCAAAACTCCGTCTACGGAACCGAAGGCCCCATCGCACTCGCAGCAAATCACCACGTTGCTCGGCGGCATTGTTTTGCTCATTGTCGCTGGGTCTCTCGTCGTTGGTGTGCCGGTCATGATCGTTCAAGATCCCCGACATGGTCAGAGCGGCGGCGGCGTTTGGGCGATCTATCCCATCGTCTGGTTCATCGGACTGGGCGCAGTCAGGTTGAGCCACAAGTTGTTTCGGCTTTGGATTCTTGGGGCGGAGACTCCGCAGGGCATGCCCGAAGCGACGTACTCCACCGAATCGCTGGTCTGTGTTGGTTCTGATTGGCTGAGAACACCGGTGCGCGTCATCGTGGACCGCGTCGAGGGAATGATTCACTTTCAGAACAGCCATGTCCCTCACGGTTTTCTGGCCGTGAAATCACAGGCTTGGTTCAGTTGTCGATTGAAAGCCTTGAAGGCCGTTTTCCGCCATCGCTTCCGAAGCTGCACAGGCAAAGTCGATTATTTGAGAATCATCACTCCGGCTGGCAAAGCCGATCTGTCATCCACCGCGACCAACTACGAGTCGTTGTGCGACGCGCTGTCCCCTCTGCTCGCGCGAGGCACGCGAACCTTGAGCACGGATAATCCGGCCCTGGTTCACTGGTGCCTATGGAGTGCGATTTGCGGAATGCCCGCAGGTGCGATCATGCACTCGCTGAGTGGTTCTGCCGGATCGCAGGTTCCGTACCTCATCGGTGGCGTTCTCGTGGGAGCGGCCGCACCGTACCTGGTCGTCCTCTTGGCGAGTCGCAAGTAGTTCCCGACCCTTCAAGGACAAAATGAATTCCATTTCCTACAAGTGGATATAGAACCCAGCACGAAGCGCCAGCGAGTGGCCCAAACGCCAAGGGAACGACCACTCGCTCGCGCGTCGTGCTGGTTTTGAAACTGTTTTCTAAGAATTCCCTGTCGGGCTTGCGCTGCGTTCGGGCATGACTGCAATGCCGGCAATCATTTCCGGTGGTCGATCGCCGACCGTACTCGAAAGAAAGACGCATCTTGAAGAAAACTCCCTACCTCACGCTTCAACCCAGTGAGCAGACCATCGTGACGGCTGCGGCCACGATCTATGCCGCCTACATCGCCGCCGGGCGCGTCGAAGAGGGCAAAGAGAACGCTTGGATGGATCGCGCCCTCAAGGCGGCGTTCCGAATTGCCAAGGTGACGGACGAAACCGTTCAGGCAGATCGGGAACTCGACTGAGCCGCCAGGCCAAGTTGCCGGAAGCCTCTGAGGAAGCCGTTCATGCCGATCATCGTGACCTGCGACAAATGCTCGAAGTCTCATCGCGTGCGAAATGACGCGGTCGGGAAGACCTTCAAGTGCAAAGGCTGTCGGCGGTCGCTCAAAGTGGCAGCGGACGTTTCCAAGTCTGAGGACGACGGGCAGGACGAGGACGCCACGAGAACGCCGGGGGAGTCTGACTCGGAACAAGACGCGCGTGACCTCGCCGAGTTAGCGCGGGAGCTGGCCTCCTACCCTGACGCTCCGCCGCAGCGGTCGAGGTCGCAGATGGCTGTTCCGATCCTCATTGCGGTCGTGTCCGCCGTGTTGGGTTGTTTCGCTTTCGGATTCGTGTATCTGGATTCGAGAGACATTCTCCTCAGTCTGGTGGTTGGTGTCATCACGTTCGGTCTTGCGGCCGCAATTCCTGCGCTGGTTTGCACCGGCATGGAGGCCAACCGTCTCAATGAGCAGCGATACGACCTCGTGCGGCGAACCTCACGCAGGTTGGGTTTGGGGCTGGATCAGTTTCACCTGACGACTCTGGGGCGGGCTCCGTTGCTGACCGATCTGCAATGTCGGAAGGAAGAGGGGACCAACCTCGCGGTCTTCGATTACCAACAGGAAATCGCCGTGGGGAAAACCAAATACACCAAGCAAGAAACCGTGGTGTGGTTGCGGCGAGCGGGGGCCAGGCTGCCGGAGTTTGCGATTCGTCCGGGCGTAGAGAGTTGGATCAACCGCGACCTCTTCGAGGTGTTCACCGGATCGACCGACATCAACTTCGAGAGTCATCCCGATTTCTCCCGCCACTATTTCCTGCGTGGAGATGACGAGGAAGCAATCCGCAAGCTGTTCCACAAAGGTGTGCTGGAGTTCTTCGAGCAGCAGAGAGAATTGATCGTCGAGTGCTGTGGCAACAAGCTGCTGCTCTACCGTGACATGGTCAGCGTCGAGCCCGAGCATCGCCGCCCGCTCATCGAGGATGCACTCCAGTTGTTGGCTCTGCTCCTGCGCCGACCTCGAACGCCAAAGCGATCACTCGACCAAGCGGCTCAAGAAATGGACGTGGCGAAGAGTGACTCACGACAGGAGTTGCCCAAGTCATCTATGGCGTGGCCGCCGCACTTTGTCGATCCGCCAAACTCACTCTCCCTCAAGAGTCGGATCACGGCATTCGCCATCGGCTTGCTGTTTGTTTTCCTGAGTGGCTCGGTGCTCATGCCGCTCGTCATGCTCGTGAGAGAGTTTCAAGTCAGTCACGATTGGCTCGATATGTTGTTCATTCCGATCTTGGTTTTGTGCGGGGGAGCGATGGGTGTCGGTGCCCTATTCATCGGAGGGCTTGCGATGTGTCACGCGGTGAGTGGAACACCGGACGTTTGCACCGAACCCAAGGCTCCGAAGTTCTCCGCCGATGCACTCGTCTGCCAGTTCGGACACACGGCGGTCATCGTGGACCACGACGCCGGATTGGTCCATTTCCGGCGTTGTCACAGACCCCGTAGAAGTTGGCAGTTCCGAGGTCAGAGCTGGTTCACTTGCCCGCGGACCGATGTGCTCAGGATCTACTACAAAGGAAATCGTGCGAGTCGCAGCAGCATGACGCAGTTCATCATCGAAACCCGCACCGGCAGTGCGGCCGTTAATCGAAATGTCTCGAACTACACCGCCTTGTGCGAATACTTCGCACAAACATGAGAAACACTGGCCGAGTCGAGATCGCCGAGTCTCCTGAAGCGTTTCCTTCCCCATTGAGGATCGTTCGATGCAAAAGCTTCTGAAGTCCGTCACGATTTGTTTGTGGTGTTGCGCAATTGCCGACTTCTTTTTCGATTCGGCGGTTCTGGCACAGCCAGCCGACGCAGCGAAGCAGCGGCAGGAGGCGATTCAGCAGAGCCGGGACAAGTTGAAGTCGATCGCGCTCGCGCTGGCCAAAAACCTCCCCAATGATTTCGTGAAAAAGGCTTACCCCGCCGGATACAGCGATCAAGACGGCAAGCTCATCTTGAGTTGGCGAGTCGCGATCCTTCCCGCTTTGGGTGAAGAGGAACTTTGGAAGCAATTCCGGCTCGATCAGCCGTGGGACAGCGAGCACAACCGCAAGCTCATCCCAAAGATGCCCGCCGTGTTCAAGGCTGTCCGGGGCGAGACAAAAGAGGGACACACTTACTATCGAGGCTTTGCTGGTGAAGACGCGATGTTCCCGTTGAACTCGCCTACGGCCGAGAAAGTCCCGGCGGGTGACCGCTCGTACTTCCCCGTCTTTTGCCGACCGTTCGTCAAAACTCCCGACGGAACCAGCAATACTTTTCTAATCGCCGAGGCAGGCGAGACCGTTCCGTGGACGAAGCCAGAGGAATTGGCCTACGACGCCAAGCAACCGCTGCCGAAGCTCGGTGGGCAATTCGATGGCGATTTCGTCGCCATGAGCAGCGATGGAACGACTCGTTTGATAACTCGCTTGATTCCGGAGCCGGCGTTGCGAGCGGCCATTACGGCTGCTCGCGGTGAGAATATCCAATTCAAAGCGGCGGCCGAGAGTAGCGTCACCATCGAGTTCGTCACTCCAGAAATGGAAGAGCGGAAGTATGCGCTGGGGCGACTCGCCGAGAAGAGTCCGCATGGCTCGATGACACAAATCACCGACGCGACCAGCGAGACGGCACTCGCAGGCATCGTCGCCGAAGGCCGCGCCGTCCCGTGGACCAAGCCCGATGACCTGATCTTTGATGACACTTTTCAGACGAAGGAGAATGCGTTCGCCGAAGGAGCCGTCATGTTTGCCAACGGCTCAGTTCGTTATGTGCATCTTCAAAAAGGCTTGGATCTCAAGCAGTTTCGCGCTCTCTTCACGATCGACGGCAAAGAACCGTCGCCGCTGACAAGCCTGTATCCGCCGGGCCACACGCTCATTCAGCCGACATACGCCACGGTTCAGGAAACGGTTCGCCACGCAGGAGCACGCAGCCAACACTTGAAGAATCTCAGACACATGGCGCTGGCGTTTCACAACTACCAGGACACGACAAAGGGCTTGCCTCCCGCAATTGTTTACGGTCCTGACGGAAAGCCGTGGCACAGTTGGCGAGTGGTGATGCTGCCGTACCTCGGTTATGGCGCACTTTATCAGGAGTACGACGGGACCGTCCCGTGGGATCATCCGAAGAACGCGGCGGTCTTGAACAAGATGCCGGAGGTGTTTCGCGATCCGCTGTCGGACAAGGCCGACAGCAACAAGACTCGATACCTGCTGGCCACAGGAGCGGGGACGGCGTTCCCCACGAAGCCGACCGCGAATGTCGCAACAACGCAACCGACAACAACCCAACCATCGCCAAAGCCACCATCGGCAACTCAACCGCCAGCGATCACGCTCAAGGGACACACCTCATACGTTAATAGTGTGGCGTTTAGCCCGGACGGAAAGCGACTAGCAACAGCGAGCGCGGACCAGACAGTGAAGGTGTGGGACGCCGCGAGCGGAAAGGAGTTGCTCACCGCAAAAGGTCACACGGCTGAAGTCCTGAGCGCGGCCTTTAGCCCGAATGGAAAATGGCTCGCCTCCGCGAGCCACGATCTAACGGTGAAGGTGTGGGATGCCGAGAGCGGACTCGAGTCGCTCATGTTGAAAGGTCACACAGCCGTCGTCACGAGCATCGCATTTAGCCCGGACAGTAAGCGGCTCGCGTCGGCCAGCGGCGACATGTCCGTCAGGTTGTGGGACGCTTTGACTGGTCGGCTGATCCGCACCTTCAACGGGCACAAACTTGCGGTGATGGGGGTCGCGTTTAGCCCAGATGGAAAATGGCTGGCATCGGCGGGTAGCGATCGCGTGCTGAAAGTGTGGGACGTCGCGAACGGTCAAACAAAGCTCACGTTGGCTGGGCACGGCAACTCGGTCACGAGCGTCGCGTTTAGCCCAGATGGAAAAACATTGGCGTCGGGCAGCCAAGATCAAACAGTGAAGCTCTGGGATGCCACCACCGGAAAAGACAAACTCACGCTCACCGGACACACCGGCGGAGTCTTCAGCGTGGTGTTTCGCCCCGATGGAAAACGTCTGCTCTCAGCGAGCGGAGGACAACAACCGTCCGTGAACGAGTGGGACTCCACCAGCGGCCAAGAGACCGGCAAGTTGCTTGGTCACGCAGCCGTCGTCAGGAGCGTAGCGTTAAGCCCAGACGGGAAGCGGTTCGCAACAGCCACTGGCCATGTTCAACACTTGGGAGACGTGAAGGTG
>SYJG01000548.1 GCA_005798445.1 Planctomyces sp. | reverse complement strand
CCCCCCCCCCCACCCTACGGCGACTGCAACAGCGACGGCGGAACGTCTTGACTTTGGCCAAGCAACACTGACCATGTTTGGCGAGACAGTTCCTATCGGATCGAGGACGCAAGCGGCTTCCGCAACTCCGAGCGAACCCCAGCCCTCGTGGCTGGAAGAAAATCGGTCGCTCATGGAGCGGCATCTCGGCTGGATCGTCGCCGTGTGGTTGCTGGGTGTGACCGTTTTGTCGCTCCGTTTGTTCGCCGGTTGGCTCAGCGTGCAGCGTCTGCGTCGTCGCTCGTCCCTGCCAGCGAGCGACTCATGGCAAACATTGCTCCGCCGCTCGGCCGAGCGGCTGCGAGTCTCTCGCCCGGTGAAGCTGGTTGAGTCGGCGCTCGTCGAAGTCCCAACGGTCATCGGCTGGCTGAGTCCGATGATCCTGCTCCCAGCCAGCGCGATGACAGGACTGACGACCGAGCAACTCGAAGCGCTGCTCGCTCACGAACTGGCGCATGTGCGGCGACACGACTACCTCATCAACCTGCTGCAAACGGTGGTCGAGACGCTGCTGTTCTATCACCCCGCCGTCTGGTGGATCTCGCACCGCATCCGCGTCGAACGGGAACACTGCTGCGACGACCTCGCCGTGCAGGTCTGTGGCGATGGCCTGACGTATGCGAAAGCGCTCGTCGCGCTGGAAGAGTTGCGTGCTCCGAAACTCGGCTTGGCAATGTCATCGAGCGGCGGAAGTCTACTGACACGAGTCGCTCGCCTGCTCGGTCAAGCCGAGCAACAGCGTCGGCCAACCGGCTGGGTCGCGGGCCTCTTGTCGTTCGTGTTGCTGACAATGGCCGGAGCGCTCGGCGCGGGTCTCCTGACCCCGCCGGACAAGCCGACCGCAGGTCTCCCGAACGACCCGCAACCTATGCCAACGGAATCAACTGAAGCAAAAGAGGAGACCTCCGGTCCAACCCAGCGGCGGGGTCAGGAGACCCGCGCCGAGCGCGAGTCCGTCGCCAATGAGCGACAGGCCGGCGAGGTGATCGATCCCAAGGATCAACTCGCCACGCAGCTTGCCTTGCGTGCGCACGCGCAGGCCGCCGCGATCAGCAAGCTGCCACGATTCAGTTACCGAGTGCATTATCGGCACGGCATCGTGGATTCGATGCGTGCCATCGACGACCCCTCGCTTGATCAGCACAAGCAAGGACTGACAGCGCTGGCCCTCGATGAGGATTGGTATGGCTGGTTTGGCGAAACCTTGGCGTGGGATGAAAAACGATTCCTTTCGGAACACCGGTATGACGAGTCAAAGCCCGCCGGAATCTTGTCCTTCTGTTTTTGGACAGCAACAGAGGGGTGGAGCCGCAATGAGACGTCAGACAGATCCGTGCTGACATTCACGCGACACTCAGGACCGGAGATGCTCTGGAGGCATTCCATTCATCTATTTGAATACGGCTATCTGCGGCTGCCAGTGCACCGGTTTTGGTGGGGAGACATGGTGCATTCCGGGCACCAGCCAATGACCGTCATCCCACCCGAAAAGGCCACTTGGAAGCATCTGGGAGTCGAGCAGTTTGGTGACGAACTCTGTGACATTGTGGAGTCGGCTCTCCATGCCCAGCGGATCTGGATTGGACAGGATTCAGGACACCTTCGCGGGGTTGCCATCTATTATCCCAAGGGGGGCCCAATCGACGAGACATGGAGGATTTCGGACGAAGTTCAGCGCATTGCCGGCCGAAAGTTCGCGACTCAGTTTGATTATGCGCAGTGGTCATACAGTGAGGCGAACGCGGATCAGAAGCGACAAGTTTCACTCGTTTGGAACAAGCGACGTGCTGCGGATTTCCCGGCGAACTCCAGAGTGAACGAACTCGCGCAGTTCGATGACTACCGCGAAGTCTCGCCGGGTGTGTGGTTGCCGTTCTTCGAAGTCCGAACCTTCACGCATGCGTCCGACACCGTCAAAGGAAAGAGCAAGCTGAAGCGTTCGGAACTCAAAGTGGAAAGGGTCCGGACGGATCGTGACCTCGCCGAACGTTACGCCGAACTGTTGCCCAAAGACGGCGACAAAGTTCAAGATCAACGGTTCAGCGTGGCGGTCGAATATCGCGACATCCAAAGTCCCAACCGGACCGATCACGAGATCCGCGAATGGGCTGACCGCGAGTCTCGAAAACTCCTCGAACGCCAGGTCGATTTCAAACGGATGGAACAGGCGATCGCAGCGATGGTCGGCAAGCCAGCGCCGCAATTGCCGGCCGACGGTTGGGTGGGCGGCGAACGCCCAGATCTCACCGGCAAGCAATATCTGTTGCACTTCTGGGCGATGTGGAGCTATCCACGCAGGATCGACGTGCCACTGCTCAAACAACTGTCGGAGAGCGGTGTCTCGATCGTCGGAATGCACCCGTCCGGAACCTCCTCCGGAGTCGTCGAGACTTTCCTCCGTGACCAGAATTTCGTCGTTCCGACATTTGTCGCCACAGATTCGCAGGTTGACGCGAACAATCCGAAAGTCGGTGGCTACCCAACTGGCGTGTATCCGTATTACGTCCTTGTCGATGCCAAGGGTAACGTCGCTGGCCACGGCCTCCTTTCGGAACTGCGCGGTCGACTCGAGCCTCGTCCCCCTGACCTAAATTCAGCGAAACCTCCCCTCGACTCGCGAATCGACTCGAGACGGGGAGCGAAGAATGGTGAGAAAACCAATCAGGGAGACCTGCGGTCCAACGCAGCGGCGGGGTCGGGAGACCCGCGCCGAGCGCAGGTCAAACGCAATTCAGTGCGAGAAAGACTTCAGAATCGAATTTCGCTGGCCATGGAGAATGCTCCGCTTTCTCAGGTCATCGAGCACATCGGACGAGAAGCGAAGATCGATGTTCGGTTGCATTCAGACGCATTGGAGGAGAGCGGGATTGGTACCGACACTCCGGTGTCGATCAGCGTGGATGGCATTTCGACAGCCATTGCCTTGCAGCTCCTCTTGCAACCAATCCAACTTGGGTACTTGATCGAGAATGAGACGTTGCTTGTGACGAGTGCAGCGCGCATCGCCAAGACGCCGGTCGAGGTGCAGCTCGATCTCGGGGAGACTTTGGCCGATGAAGCGAAGATGAGCGGGCTGAAGGACGCGATTCAATCCTTCGTCGAACCGAAGAGCTGGGACGTCGCGGGTGGTCCTGGCAGCATTCGACTCCATGCGAGCCGCGAAGAGTTCGTCGTTCGACATGTTCCGTCGATCCAACACGAGGTGGACCGCTTTTTGACGCACGTCTTGCCGCGTCCACCCACGCCGGAATCGCTACGATTGCGAAAGCTGCTCGCACAGCGTTTCACATTGGAGTTGGGCGAAGTCGCGCTGCTCGACGCTGTTCGCAAGATCGCGACCGCGGCCGATGCCAACGTGGTGCTGGACGAGAGCGGATTACACGCCGTTGGAGTTCGCTCCAAACAGCGAGTGACTTTGAGTCAAAAAGACGCGCCGCTGCGAGACATTCTCGATGGCCTGTGCAAACCGTTGAAACTCCGGTTTCAAATTCGGAATGAGGTCATCCGGATCACCGACGAGCAGACTGCGCAAGGCGGTTTCGTTGCCGTCCTTTATCCCATCAGTACGCCAGCCGACGACTTGGCCAACCGCCTCCAGAAATCCATCCGCCCGGAAAGTTGGAAATCCACCGGAGGCAAGGGAACGATCGAACCGCATCTCCCCACCAACTCATTGATCATCCGCCAGCATGAAGACGTCCACGACGAGATCGACGAGTTCTTCGCAAAGCTGATCCTGCCAAACGCTGACATGCGCGAAGCTACAGGCCGGTTCGTTGGCCGAGTGCGGCTCAAGACCGAGAAGCCGTTGCCGGATCTGGAGAAAGTGGTTGTCCCGGCCGGCAAGGTGTTGGATGAGTCGTTGGTGTTCTCGAAGGACGGCGGCTTGGCGAATGTGTTTGTGTATTTGTGGAGGCCGAAGTTTCCGATTCAGGAAACTGCGGGCGATCCGCGCAAGGCGTTCGCGCTGACATCGAGCGGTGGGCGATTTGTGCCTCATTTGGCGTTGGTGCGTGTCGGTCAGCCGTTGGAGTTCGTGAATGCTGACAAGGCTCAACTGAATTTTCGCACGATGCCACTCAAGAACGTTGCGGAGAATCGGCTCGTGCCGCCGGAGACGCGGCTGGCTGTTCCGGCATTCAACGTCGCCGAGAACTTGCCGATTCAAGTCGGCTCGAACATGCATCCGTGGATGAGCGCGTATTTGTTGCCGCTCGATCACCCGTTCGCGGCGGTGACAGATGCGGACGGACGCTTCTCGATCAACGGCCTGCCGCCGGGTGAGCATGAGCTCCGCGTGTGGCACGAGCGAGTCGGCTACTTGCAGAAGAAGCTCGTCGTCACGATCAAGCCGGGCGAAGAATCAAGAATCGAATTGGAGTACGAACCGAGCCGACTGAAGCTCGAAGCAGCGGAGGTTCTGAACTGGAATCAACGGTTCATCGAAACGCCAAAGATGCCGAGACCGCTGCCAAGAGTTCCGCAACCCGCCGCTCAGCCTGAAGACAAGAATGCCAAAGTTGACGCGGCCAATCGGCGAGTCCGCGAAGAGCTGCAAAAACTGACCGACGTGGCCTTCGCCGAGACGCCGTTTCGCGACCTGCTGATTTACCTCCGCGACTATCACAACATCCCAATCACGCTGGATGCGTCGTTGAGGGAACGAGCCAAAGTACTCGGCAACGTTCTCGTCACCTTCACATCCACTGGCGAGGATCTGGGGGCGACGTTGTTGCGGATTCTCCATGCTCAGCGACTGAGCTATTTCGTGGAGGCGGGAGAACTGCGAATCACAACGCCGGACGAAGTGCGGCGGTTGGGGCATCCCGTTCCAGAAAGTTTTGCGGAGACCCTGATCAAACTGAAAGCAGCGGATGCGGCGCTCCCCTGGGAAGGCTGGCTTCTGGGCCGCAAGCTGTCGGGCGAAGACAGTCAAGAATCGAAAGCCAAACAGTTCGAGGCAGTGAAGAAATTGCTGTCTCACTCAGATATCGTGGTGCAACGACATGCGACGTTCGCGTTGGCTCGATCTGAAGAGATCGCTCGCGCGCGGCCGGATTTGGAAAAGCTCACCAAGTCGGCAGACCGCATCGTGCGTCAAGCGGCTTGGCAGGCGTTGCTGGCAATCGGTCGCGACGACCTCAGCACTTGGCCGCTGTTTCTAGAGGCTTGGCACAACAAGGACGAATGCGTGCGCGAACAGTGGATCAATACGCTGTCCAATTTCCATCCGAAGGTCTTTGACGAGTTGCTGGCGATCTTCCCGACGTCGACGGTGGAGTTCCGGCGGGCTTGCAGTCTCGCACTGAGACTTCCGAGAGATCGACCGTCCTACGAGCAACTGGCGATCCTCGCGATGGCGGACAACGACGAAGAAACACGTTTTGTCGCGCTGCAGCGAGCGAGATCAGAGAGTCGGTCGCAGCCTTTTCTCTCGTCCTGGCGGCGGCGGCTGAAAGACGATTCGCCCCGCTGCCGAGTCTTAGCCGCGTCCTATTTGCTGCCGCTCGAATCGGATCATCTCGATGCGCTGGACGTCCTGCTCGACGAACTTGGTTCTGCGGACGAATCGCGATGGCCGGCAGCGGCGCAGGTCATCACCGCCTACGCGACTAACGATTACAGCGAACAATTTCGAGATCGTTTGCTCCGCCGTTCGGTTTCTGGTGATGAAGCTCAACGCACCGTTGCTCGCAAGGCGTTGAAATTCGTCCCGGAAAGCCGAAGCCATTCGGCCATCTTGCAGGAGATCGACGCGCAGTTGCAGAACGTCCGCGAGGACCAACGATTCCCCCTCGCAAAACGTCTCGAACTCCTGGATGAGTTGGGACGGGACCGGATGAACCCCAAGGGTTCTGAAGAACTGCGATCGCGCGTCGGGCATCATCTGGCCCACTACTTTGCCAAGTGGGATCTCGTCGCACACAACGCTCGCGTGCGTGAGTATTGCCTGGCGGCTTTGAAGCTCGACGTCGATCCGATTCGGCGAGCGAGTCTGTTTTCACTGGTCGGTTCAGCAGCACTGGTGGACCCCACTACGACGTCGTTCGCCGAGCAACGTCGCAACGCCGCGAAGCTGTGGCTCACCGGTTATCGTGAAATTGCGTTGCTCAAACTGCCGAAGGACGCGCCGGAGCGTGCGATCGTCTTGAAAATCGGCGACACCGAGGGTGAGTCCTCCGAACAGCGAGCCGATCGCATGAAAGAGCTCGACGCTCAACTGGAAGCTCGCCGTCAGGCCGAGTTCGTTCGGCAGATGGTCGAGCATCGTAGGCAACTGGCTCGTATGTGCGTTGAAAACTATCAACGCGATCCGGCCGACGAACCCGAACTCCGCAAGCTCGCTACGGAAGCGCTAATCGACAAATCGCTCGTCGATGCACTGCTGGCAGAAGGAGCAATTCCGCTCGTCGGGCAACCGGCACCCGCCGCTGGTCGCGAGCCTCCCAGCGCTGAGCGCGCTGGGCGCGGGTCTCCCGACCCCGCCCAGAACCCGACCGAAGGTCTCCCCGATTCGGAAGACGACGCGAAACGCGAACAGAAGAACGTCGAAAAGACCACGAAGGGAGACCTGCGGTCGGACGAAGCGGCGGGGTCGGGAGACCCGCGCCGAGCGCAAGCCATTGAGCGCGCCGTCGCGTTCTTGAAGGGTCAGCAAGCGGAAGGGGGTCTGTGGCGGGAGCTTCAACCGAGTATGAACGGCGGTGTTTCGTCGCTGTGTACCTTGGCTTTGCTGCAAGCTGGCGTGAAGCCCGAGGACGCGGTCATTCAGAAAGCGTTGGCCTCCCTGCGGAAGATCAAGCCGGACAAGACCTACACGGTCGCGTTGCAAACGATGGTCTTTTGCTCCGCATCGCCGAAAGAGGATGCGGAGTTGATTCGACAGAACGTGGCGTGGCTCGAGAAGACTCAGATCGCCGTCGGACTGGTACAAGGCGGCTGGAGTTACCAGGCAGGTTCGGTCGGAAGCGGCGACGGATCGAATACTCGTTTCGCCGTGATGAGTTTGCTCGCGGCGAAGAAAGCAGGGTTCGACGTGCAGGCCGAGACGTGGCAGCGAGTCAGCGAGTATTACCTCACCACTCAAACCGCGGAGGGAGGCTGGGGCTATTCGGGGCCGGGGCAAGCGAGTCTGTCGATGACCCTGGCCGGCGTGGCCGGTTTGGCGTCAGCCAATCGGTACTTGCCTCAAAATGAGCAAAGGAAAGCTCGCGACGCAGCTCTTCTAAGGTCGGCGGAGTACCTCGAAAAAAAGTTGCTTATCGAAGGAACGGTGCCGGCCACGCTCTATGCGCTTCATTGCCTGGAACGAGCAGGGCATGTGAGCGGCCAGACTCAGTTCGACAAGCTCGGCTGGACTGCCGATTCGACGAAACGGCTGCTGGACCAACAAGGCCCCAACGGCAGTTGGTCCGGAACTGGAGCCGGCGAGAACACCGAACTCATCGGGACCAGCTTTGCCCTGATGTGTCTCACCGGCCAACCGGAACCGAAGCAGAACACTCGCGCTGATCGCGGGACTTCCAAACCAGCCCCGAACCAAGCTGATCGCATCACGGATTCAGAATCTCAGCAGGCGGCCGAAGCAGTCGAGCGATGGCGGGAGTCCACAGATCGTTTAGCTTCGTATGAAGCAGAGCTCTCCCGTTGGGAATACGACTATGTTTTCAACCTGGTGAAACGCGGAGAGGGAACTTTCCGTTGGCAAGGAACTGACTCATGGCAACTCGAGCTTCGACCGAAGGCCAATTTGGAATCTGGGACCGAACAGAGAAAGCATTGGGACAATGGCCAACTCACGTCGTTTCGCATTCAGGCGGGTCAGTCTGAGACTTGGAGCCGTCAAGGTGACATGATCACATGGGAAGACGGACGACTTGCAGAAGGTTCTCCAGGCAAACGAAACTCACTTCGAGTCCCCCAAGAATCGCCGCGTCCGAAGGGATTTTGGGGAAACGTCGCAGCGCAGTGGTTCGCGGAATTCACTCGCGTTCCGTGCTTTCTTCCGCCAGTGAAGGAATCGCAGCACAAGATCCAGATCACTCGACGAGATGACAACGAGCTTTGGCTCGTTCTCCAGCCGACGGATGATGAAGCGTCATCCTATCAACATTTGACGGTCATTTTGGACCAACAGACGTCGTTGCTGCGTGCCGTTCGGTTGATTGATCCGGCCGGAACCAGGGAGACCGTCATCACATATCGCTCGCCGCGTATCGAATGGAAGCAAGAGCGAGAGGAGAAGTGACGAGTCGTTCGTTGCTTGTCCTGGCGTGCCTTTGCAGCAAACCGAGCGTGCCGGGGTCAATGCAATCCGCGCCTACCGTGATGGCAATGTTCTGAGAAGAGCCTGGGGCGTTCCCTCCAATTCGTCGTCTCCCTAAATTCGTCGTACCCTTTCTTCAAATCAGGAGAAGGGTACGACGAATTTAGGGAGACGACGAATGAGACTTCGACCGCCGCTGACTTCTCCAAAACTCGTGACCGTTGTGCTTTTGATCTTGTCTTGGAACCGCTTGCTGGCAGCGGAGAGTTCGCAGCCGAACATCGTCGTCATCATGTCGGACGACATGGGCTATTCGGACCTCGGCTGCTCCGGCGGCGAGATCAAGACGCCGAACCTCGACACGCTGGCGGCGGGTGGGCTGCGGTTCACTCAGTTTTACAACACGGCTCGGTGCTGCCCGACGCGAGCGGCGTTGCTCACCGGATTGCATCCGCATCAGGCGGGCATTGGGCACATGATGGAGGATCGCGGGCACAACGGTTATCGCGGAGACCTCAACCGGCAGTGTGCGACGATGGCCGAGGTGCTCAAGCCGGCGGGCTACCCTTGTCCCCGGTCCAAAGAGAAGCAAGCTGTGCCACCCAGTAGTGACTCCACGTCCGGGCGTTCCGACGATTCCGGACACGGAGAGTGTGGCCTACTATTTCGCGATGCCGCTGATTCCGATTCAAACTCTCGACGACCCGCGACTCGTCGTCTTTCGCGACGTCAAAGCGACTCGGCATTCCAAATGGAAAGGCCGCTTTGTTGCCGAGGGTGCTCGGCTAGTGAAACGCTTGCTCGCGACCGATTACGTCGTTGAGTCGATGCTGCTCACCGAAGGCCGTATTGAAGAATTCTCGACGTGGCTGCGGCCGGACGTGCCAACTTTTGTGATGCCGCAGACGCTGGCCGCTGAATTGGTCGGCTACAACTTTCACTGCGGCGCGATGGCGTGCGCGAGACGCAAGCCGAATCCAAGCCTCGACGAAATCATGGCTCGCGGCGGCGAGCAGATGACGTTCATCGTCTGCCCTGACGTGAACGATCCCGAAAACATCGGCACGCTGATTCGCCTCGGAGCTGCCTTCGGCATCGACGCGATGCTGCTGGGACCAGCGAGTGCCGATCCGTTTTCTCGCCGAGTGCTGCGAGTTTCGATGGGCAACGCACTGACGCTGCCGATCGTGTGCAGCCGCGACTTGAATGCGGACTTGCAGCGATTGAAGTCGCAGTGGCAGGTGCAACTCGCCGCGACCGTCGTCGAAAACGACGATCCGACGGATGACGTAGTCCGGACGCCTACGTCCGGACTCCCGGACGTAGGCGTCCGGGCTACGGAACACGCCGAACCGCTGGTCCAAGCCCGCCGACCGGCGAAGCTTGCGTTGCTGTTTGGCAACGAGGCGAATGGTCTCGGCCCGGAATGGTTGGACCTGTGCGATCGGCGGCTGACGATTCCGATGCGAGCGGCCGACTCGCTGAACGTCGCCATCGCGGCGGGGATTTTTCTCTACCACTTCACCAACTCGGCACCCGATGCGCAGCCGCCTGCTCACGGCGTTTCAGAATCTTAGCGCGCGATGTCAGTGAGAGCCGGAATCAGCCCAGAGTGTTCGTGATCAACAACGCTTGGGATTAACAAGTTGTCAATCGACCTTAGCGCTGTCGTCTCGGAGACTTGATCGGCAGCGTGGCGAAGCGGTCATCGAAGTCTTCTGAAGTTTCCTGACGTGGTGACTGCAACTCCTTGCCGAGCCACGAGTCCGTGACGCATCTGCCGTCGTGTTGTCGAGTGGCAACAGGGGTTCTGCGACTGTGGCGGTTCGGCAACGGCTCGTTCTGGCACGAACACTGCGATTGATCGGCGATGTTGATTCGCCTCGCAGACGGGCGGTGCTCCAAAACATTTTGCGATCTCTGATCGTGAACTTCTCTCTCCGGTTTTGGACCCCCGCTGTCTGCGGCGAGACCGATTCGAGCGCTGACGCAACGTGGTTGTCCCCCGTTGTGAGCCTCCCCTGTGTGAGAGCGGTGGAGGTGACCTCGTCAGGCTCGCGGAGTGCCCGAGCGATTGCGGAGGGCACTCCCTTTTCATTTTTGAGAGCTGAGCTGGCGTTTCTTTGAATTGAGACTGAGAGACCTCACCAGCAAATACGAACCTCGCGGTGCGAGAGACACACCGCGAGGTTTTTTCGTGCGCTCACACCGGTTTGTTGGGCGAACTGTGAAGAGCCCAAGCCGCGCTGATCGCCAGCGCCGCCGTTTCGATGCGCAGGATGTGCGAACCCAACCGCACCGGAATTGCCCCGGCGGCGATGGACGCGGAGTGCTCGGCGTCGGTGAACCCGCCCTCTGGGCCGACCAATGAGATCGTTGTTGGAGTGCGACGTCCGACTGTCGCGAGCAATTCGCCAACAGTTCGCTCGGCGTGCGGATCGGCCAGCAAGAGAACTCGAGTCGGCAACGGCGAAGAGAATTCGCGAAGCACGTCGGACAACGCCGTCAGCGAATCGAGTCGCGGCAGACGTGAGCGTCCGGACTGTTTGCACGCAGCGATGGCAGCCTGCGAGAGCTTGTCCATCTTTCCCTCGCCCGGTTCGACCACACTGCGAGTCGTCCGCAGCGGGATGATTCGCGTCACTCCGAGTTCCGTCGCCTTCTCGACCAGCCAGCGGGCGCGATCTCCTTTCGGCAGAGCGGTGGCGAGGATCAATTCGTGGGACTCGGCCGGCGTCGTCCAGCAATCGAGAATCCTTAGCTCGGCAGAGCGTTTGCGATGGGTCACCAGTTCCGCGACGGCCTCGTCTCCCTGACCGTTGAACAAGCCGACTCGGTCACCGGCTTTCGCTCGCAGAACGTGCAAGAGGTGATGAGCCTCGGAACCATCCAGTTCGACTGCGACTTGCTCAACGGTGGCAAGCTGTAGCGGTTGCGGAAGGAAGAAGCGTTCGACCGGCGATTCTGGTCGTGCGGATTGTGCGCGAGTCATGCGATGCCGGAGCCTCTGCCGAAAACGGACTTGAGTAGCCCGACTCTCTGAGTCGGGTTGTTTTGAACGCACCCGACTTGGAGTGTCGGGCTACGGAGAACGCGAATGCACGAGCGGTATTGGGAACGGAATGACTTCGCGTTGCAAGGCCCGCTCGGTCGGGGCGGGTTGATCGAGACACCGCCACACGAAGAGGCGTTGGCTCGGCTGAGCTATCTGGTCGAGCATCGTCGCCGCTTTGGGTTGATGCTCGGCCCTGCCGGCACTGGAAAATCGCTCGTCCTGAGTACTGCGGCTCGTGAAGCGAAGCGACTCGGCCGCGAGGTTGCGTCGCTTGATCTATTCGGGATCGACTCGCATGACTTGCTCTGGCAATTGGCCATCGCCCTGCGACTGGGGCCAACCGAGCGCTGGTCACATGCGACTCTGTGGCGAGCAGTGACGGATCATTGGCACGCACTGCACTCGGCGCGTCTGCTGAGCGTGCTGCTGCTCGATCATCTGGATCGGGCAGAAGCGGATTGCATTGGCTTGATTGAACGCTGTCTGCATCTCGACGTCGCGAACGACGGCTGCTTGACGGTCTTGGCGGCCGCTCGCGAAGAGGGTGGAGGATTGCTGCTCTCGGAACTCGCGGAGCACTCCGATCTGCGCATCGAGTTGCCCTGCCTCGACCGGCAAGAGTCCGTGACCTTCGTCCGTGAGTGGCTTCTCCAATCTGGCCGCCATCGCGACACATTCGACCGTGACGCCTTCGAGACGCTGTTCGATCTGAGTGGCGGCACGCCGCGTGAAATCGTTCGCTTGTGCCAACTGGCAGGGACCGCCGCCGAACGAGACGGGCTCGACCACATCGACTCGGTCATGCTGCTGGATGTCGCGGGCGAGTTGCCACGATCGCATTGGCAACACGCCGAGCGAGTCTTCAGCGCCGCAAACTAACCCGAAGAGGTTGTGATTTTTTATCAAGCGGCCTACTCGGAAGAAATTGATCGCGCTATAAGTGTCGCATGAATGAATCCGCTTTACCAAATGACGTGTCCACTTTACCAAATGACGTTTCCGTGGTTCGAGT
>SYJG01000547.1 GCA_005798445.1 Planctomyces sp. | reverse complement strand
CCGGCTCGGCGGGAGCCTCGCCCTCCCCAAGTGGCACAGGTTTTTGTTGGGATTCGGATTATTCCTCCGTCGGCGTCTCATCCTTTGGCCCACCGTTGATCTTCGGCGGATGGAAGAACAACGCCAACGCGACGGCGGCAGCGGCGGCCGACAAACAGGGGATCAGGAATAGTCCTTGAAAGTCCGTCTTGCCTTCCTTGGTCCACGCATCAAACAGCGGCGGACAAACGAAGCCGGCGACGAGTGCTCCCAAGCCGAGGATCATCAGGTTGAACAAACCCTGCGCGCTCGAGCGGATGTCCTTGGGAAAATACTCGTCCACGAAGATATAGACCGTCGCGAAGAAGAAGGCGTAGCAGATGCCGTGCAGCACTTGCACGAGCACGATGAGCCACTTGAATTCTTCCGCCCCGCAGAAGGCGAAGACGGCGAAGCGAGCGGCGTGACCGAGGATGCCGATGATCATCGTCGTTCGCCATCCAAGTTTTTTCAGACAGAGGCCGAGGCCGGCCATCGTCAGGATTTCGGCGATCTGGCCGATGCTCATGACCGGCGTGACCCAGTTGCCGGGGATGCCGACCGTCGGCAGGAAGCGGCCGGTCCAGTTGAAGTAGCAGTTGTGGACGAACGAGTCGGCCAGCGTCACCAGCCACAGCACCATCACGAACGGATGAGCGAGCAGCTTCATGGACTTCAACCATGCCAGCGAGTCTTCGCCCGCGACCACCGGCTTCGGCGGAGTGTGCGGCAGCGTGAGACTGAAACCCGCCAGGAACAATGACGCCGCGCCGGCAACCACATAAGTCAAAGACGTCGCTTGCTGCATCGCCTCACCGGTCAGCGGCGAATCGAAGATTGCTCCGAGTTTGCCGACGAGGTCCGTCGCACCGGCGGCATCGACTTTCTTCCAATCGACCAGAAGGAACACCGGCGGCCATGCGGCAGCGATCCAGCCGATCGTCCCACCCATGCGCACGATGCCGAATTCTTCCTGGGCGTCCTTCATGCTGGCGAAGGCGATCGAGTTCGTGATCGAAATGGTCGGCACATAAAAGATGCAGTGAACGAGCATCAAAATGAAGAACGACCAGAAGTCGGTCACGAACGCACAGCCCATAATCGACAGCCCGCCGATCAGATGGCTTACTGCCAAGAACTTTTCGGCGGCGAAGTTACGGTCGGCGAATTGGTTGCTGAAGAACATCGCCAGGATCGCAGCGGCTGGGAAAGCATTCAGGATCAGCGATTGTTGGCCCGGAGTGAAATTCAAACCTCCCTTGTCGAGGTATCCGAAGATCAGCGGTAGCCAGGCTCCCCAGATGAAGAATTCCAGAAACATCATCACAAAGAGTTTCAGCCGAACGCTCATGGAGTTGCCTTTCGTGCCAAGTGCCGGGTTGCCAAGTCAAAGCGGGGCGTCATCTTGCCGCTGGCCAAGCGGAGCCGCAAGCGTGTGAAGAGGGTTAGGGGTTGGGGATCAGGGGTTAGAGAACGCCACAGTTGGCCGATCGGCAGACCTTGGCCCCTGGTCCCTGTCTCTCATTCCTTGAGCCATTACACTCTTCGCGTTTGTGCGCAGTCATTTTTCGTTTGGATTGAGGAATCATCGTGTCGGCAACAGCAGTCGTTGGTTTGCAGTGGGGGGACGAGGCCAAGGGGAAGATCGTCGATCTCCTGACGTCGGAGCATGACGTCGTCGTCCGGTATCAAGGGGGGAACAACGCCGGGCACACGGTGAAGTTCGACGGGCAGACGTACAAGCTCTCGCTGCTGCCGGCCGGCATCTTGCGAGACGGCATCACGTCGGTCGTCGCGACGGGTGTGGTCATCAACCCGAAGGCATTCCTCGGCGAGTTGGACGGGATCGAGTCGCGACGGGGCAAGGTTGCACCAGAAAAGTTCCTCGTCAGCGATCGAGCTCACGTCATCTTCCCGTACCACATGGCCGAGGAGGCGGTACTGGAGAACTCCCGCAAAAACGACGAGAAGATCGGCACGACGATGCGTGGCATCGGGACGTGCTACCGCGAGAAGGCGGGGCGGACTCACGCGATTCGTGTCGGCGACATGCTGTACCCAGATCAGTTCAAGCGACGGCTGACCGAGATCGTCGAGTTCAAAAACCGGATGCTCGCCGCGCTCGACCCCGAATTCAAACCGTTCGACGCCGAGGCGATCTTCACCGAGTACTCGGCGTACACCGAACGGTTGAAGCCGTACATCTGCGACACAACGGCGTTTCTGCATCACGCGCTGGCCGCCAAGAAGCGGCTGTTGTTTGAAGGCGCTCAAGGAAGTTTGCTCGATCTCGATCACGGCACGTTTCCGTTCGTTACCTCATCGAGCAGTTCCGGCTGCGGCATTCACAGCGGCAGCGGTGTGCCCGAGCGAGCGATCACTCGGATGATCGGCGTCGTGAAGGCGTACACGACGCGCGTCGGCGGCGGCCCGTTCCCGACGGAGTTGAACAACGAAATCGGCCAGCACATTCGAGACGTCGGCCATGAGTACGGCACAGTGACCGGTCGTCCGCGTCGTTGCGGCTGGTTTGATGCGATCGCCGCCGGGTACGGAGCGCGACTCAGCGGAGTCGATTGCATCAGTGTCATGCTGCTGGACGTGCTCAGCGGACTCGACGAATTGAAAATCTGCGAGGCCTACGAGATCAACGGCGAGCGGACGACCGACTTCCCCAGTCACGTCGAACGGCTCGCGCAAGTGAAGCCGGTCTATCGAACGTTGCCCGGTTGGAAATCGGAGATCGCGCACATTCGCAAAGTCGCTGATCTTCCCGCCAACGCGAGGCGTTACGTCGATACGATTGCCGAACTGCTGTGTTCGCAAGTTGAAATTATCAGCGTCGGTCCGGATCGCGAGCAGACGATCCTGGGATGACCACCAAGAAGGATTGCGGAATGCACATCGACACGATTCGAAACATCGCCATCGACGGCGAACTGTTCACGGCCGAGCAATTCGACCAGCTCCGTCGGCAGTGGTTGGCCGATGGCGGTTCCGTGGACGATGGCGTTGGCTTCGTGCGCGGATTGGCTCAGTCTGGAGAACTCACCGAATTTCAAGCGGCCGCGCTGCGATCTGGCATTCCTGGCCCGTACCGCCTGGGACCGTTTCGAGTCACGGGGCGTCTGTTGGCCGGCCGGTTGGGAAATGTGTTTCGCGCCGTGCATGTCGAATCGCAGCAGCCAGTCAGTTTGAAGATTTTTCCAGCGGCTCTCGGCCGCAGTCGAGAACGGTTGGCTCGGCTGGGTCGCGAAACGCGAATTGCTCTGGAAGTCGATCACCTGCACGTCGTGAAGGCGTTTCAGGTCGGGCGTGTTGGCGAAGTGACGTTTATCGCGTTTGAAGAATTGACCGGCGGCACGCTGCAACAACGGCTCGAACGAGACACCAAGCTGCCATTCATTGAGGCCTGCCAACTCATTCAACAAGCCGCACTCGGATTGAGTTACTTGCACGCGCAACTCATCATTCATCGGGACATCTGCCCCGCGAACTTGTGGGTCACGGAAAATGGCCTCGTGAAGATCATGGAATTCGGGGCGGCTCGCGATGCGATGAGTTACCTCGACGCTCAGGACTGGGGCCGTTTGACGCTGGACGTGATGAAATCGAGCGAGCCTCCGCAAGTGCTCGGCCGCTACGACTACATGCCCGCCGAGCAAGCTCGCGATCCGCACGCGGCCAACGTGGCCAGCGATCTGTATTGCCTGGGTTGCACGCTGTATCACTGCCTGACCGGCCAGGTTCCGTTCCCGAATCCCGATCCCGTTCGCCAAGTGCTGCAACATGCCGAGCACGCGCCGCCGCCATTGGCCAAGCTGGTTCGTGGTGTCCCGGAAGCCTTGCAGGAGATCATTTCCAAAGCCCTCGCAAAGAATCCTGACGAGCGATTTGCCTCGGCGGAGGAATTCTCGACGGCGCTCGCCGAGATCGTCCCGCCCGCTGTGCTGCCGGAACTCGAACCGCTCAGCCCGGAATTCCTGACGTGGTTGCAGGCGTCCGCTTCGAAGGCATCACCCGACCTTCCCGAAGTCGTGGAATATCCGCCGGCATTTCGCGAGTTCGCGAACTATGTGTCGCAGGTCCGGTGACGGTTCGGCGTCGTAATTGGCGAGCCGGGTGGCGTTAGCCCCCGGACTAATCGGACATGACGGTTTCGTCCGGGGGCTGACGCCTCCCGGCTCGCCGGTGCTCTTTGGTGACAGAAGTATGACAGAAGTTTGACCCCTCCCTGACCCACGAAATTCCGATGCAGTCCTATAATCCCGCACCGTTCCGGGGCTCGGTTGCCGCCGAAATCCCTCCTGCATCGGAGTTCCGCTGTGAATCACGATTCTGCCCTTTCTGAAACCTCGACCTCAACCGCACCGGTCAGCACGGATGGCGCGACCTCGCTGCGGAATTCACCTTTGACCAGCCACGTTGGCTGGTTGCCGACACACGCTCGTGAGACGGAACCGGTCGCCAAGGCCAAGCGCGTTCGACCAGAGATTTCGCATCCGGTGGTCAGCAGCTTTCGTCAGCGATTCCCACACGGCGTCAACTGGGGCAACGTCGCCTGGATGTTGTTGATGAACGTTGGCGCGGTCGCGGCGTTCTGGCATCTCAGTTGGGTCGGCCTGGCGATCCTGGTCGTCATGCACTTCGTGACGGCATGTCTGGGAGTGACTCTCGGCTATCACCGCTTGTTGACTCACGGCAGCATGATCGTGCCGACTCCGCTGAAGTACTTCTTTTCCATGTGTGGCATGATCGCCGCCGAAGGCAGCCCACTGTTTTGGGTGGCGACTCACCGCAAGCACCATGTGCTCTCCGACCAAGAGGGTGATCCGCACTCGCCGAACGATGGCTTCTGGTGGTCGCACATGCTGTGGTTCAAGCCGAAGGAGGGTCCGGGCGAATTGGAAGCGTTGCTGAAGCGCTGGGCTCCCGACATGTACAAGGATCCGGTCCAGCGATTCTTCCACCATTTCTTCCCCGTCTTCCCGATCCTGTTTGGAGCCGGACTATATTTTGGTGGCGAGCACTTCTTCGGTCTCGGCTGGTCGTGCTTGCTGATGGGACTGTGTCTGCGAATGGTGCTGGGATATCACAGCACTTGGTTCGTGAATTCGGCGACGCACATCTGGGGCTATCGCAACTACGAGACGACCGATCGCTCACGCAATCTGTGGTGGGTCGCGTTGATCAGCTACGGCGAGGGCTGGCACAACAACCATCACGCTCACCAGCGACTCGCTCGCCACGGTCACAAGCCGTGGGAGATCGACATCACCTACATGGTGATTCGCGTGCTCAAGGTGCTGGGCTTGGCCAAGCAGGTCCAAGACCGTCTGCCACAGGCCGATCAAGCCGCGTGACGCCAGACGATTGGCCACTTACAAAACGCCGCTGACGACCCTGAGTTGTCAGCGGCGTTTTCGTTGTCACTCAGCGGCAGAGCCGCGACCAAAACTAACCCGAAGCGCCAGCGAGGGCGAACGCGTCACCGAATCTCCGATCGTCGTATCCCAATGCCAACGTCATTTGGAGCGCCCGCCCTCGCTGGCGCTTCGGGTTAGGTTGGCGAGCATGTGTCTTTTGAGGAGCTTGCAGAGATGGTGGCCCCGGCCAATTCTTTTTCCACGGCGTTGAAGCTCTTTCAGAGCGGCCAATTCGTCGAGGCTCAGCGGCGATTGGTGGACGTCGTGAAGTCCGATCCGCAGCAGGCGGAAGCGTGGCATCTGCTGGGGGTCATCGAGTTTCAGCAGTCCAACTTCGAAGCCGCCGTCAAGCAATTTCATCGAGCGGTGGAGATCGAGGAACACTCGGCGAAGTATCTGACGAACCTCGGCAGCGCGTGGCACGCACTCGGCGACGTGAGCCACGCGACCGATTGCTTCGAACGCGCCGTCGCCGCCAATCCGCATTGTGCCGAGTCGCAAACGTATCTGGGGATCATCCGGCTTCAGCAAGGAGACTTGGAGGCCGCAGAGGCCTGTCTGCAAACGGCATTGCTCGACTCGCCGCGGTCGTGGCAAGCGCGGCTGAATTTGGGAAACCTCTTTCGCGAGCGGCGTGAGTTTGACCAAGCCGCCGAGCAGTACGAATTGGCGTTGTCGATCGAACCGGACAGCGCCGAGGCTCTGCTGAATCTCGGCGAGCTGTGCATGGAACAGGGTCGCTCGGCGGACGCGATCCCGCATTTGCGTCGCGCGGCAGGGCTTCGCCCGCGGGTGGCCGCGATTCAGTTCCGACTGGCAGACGCGCTGCGCGATATCAGCGATCATGCAGCGGCAGCCTCGGCCTCGCAGCGCGGACTGTCGTACCAAGCCAGTTCGTTCGATGGCTGGATCGGCTTAGGTCAGTCGAGCGCGGCGCTCGGAAAATGGAGCGAGGCGATCTCATCGTTCCGCAACGCGGTCTCGTTGCAACCGAATTCGGCCGAGGCACACACGCACCTCGCCGAGGTGTTGCGTCAATCGGGCAACTCCGAAGAAGCCGCTCGGCATGTTGCCGTCGCGAAAGTTTTGGAGATGCAGTGATGGAGATCGCGGACATCGCCTTGTGTTGCGCGGTGCTGATCGTCGCGTTTTTGTATTCGTCGGTCGGCCACGCGGGAGCCTCCGGGTACATCGCTGTGATGGCGCTGTTGGGGGTTGCGTCGCCGATGATCCGTCCCACGGCGCTGGTGCTGAACATCGTCGTGGCGACGATTGGTTCGGTTCAGTTTTGGCGAGCCGGCCATTTCCGATGGTCGCTGTTCTGGCCGTTCGCGCTGGCGTCGATTCCGGCGGCGTACTACGGCGGAAAGCTGACGCTGCCGACGAGGACGCTCAACATTTTGATCGGAATTGTTCTGTTGGCGTCGGCGGTGCGATTGTTCGTGCAACTGAAGCCTGCGACAGAAACTCGTCCACCAGCGACGCCGATCGCACTCGTCACCGGCGGAGCGCTCGGATTTCTGGCGGGGCTGACCGGCACGGGGGGCGGCATCTTTTTGACACCGCTGATGATCCTGTTGCGATGGTCGACGACGAAGCAGGCGGCGGCGGCGTCAGTAGTTTACATTCTCGTGAACTCGGCTTCTGGTCTGCTAGGAGCGATGCAGAAAGGGATTACTCTGCCGCCGTTCTTGTGGCCGATGATTGGAGCGGTGATCGTTGGCGGTTCGATGGGTTCGTACTTGGGGAGCCGTCGGTTTTCGGTTCCGGTGATCCATGTGCTGCTGGCATCGGTGTTGATCCTGGCGGGAGGTAAGCTGATCCTGACAAAGCCGTCACCGGCGAAGCCGGCGAAAGCGGCTCGCGCGATTGTGCCGGAGACTTGGCAGGCCGCTGGTATCTCGGAAGGATGGGTCGCGATGATGTGTCACACTTCCCGACCGACCAGAGAGGCTCAGAGATGGTGTCCCGAAAGAGCACACAGCCGTTGTTGCCGCGCGTAAAGGTACCGACATGTCTCGCCGAGGCTTCACGCTCATCGAATTGTTGGTGGTGATCGCGATCATCGCGATCTTGGTCGCACTCGTTTTGCCGGCGGTGCAGGCGGCTCGCGAAGCTGCGCGGCGGACGGAATGCCGGAATCATCTCAAGCAGCTTGGCTTGGCGCTGAACAATTACCACGAGTCGTGTCGCACGCTCCCTCCCGGTCGGATGCGCAGCTCGACGGACGGCCAAGGACGCTGCTTTTCGGCCTATGCTCACTTGCTACCGCATCTCGACGCGGGGTCGCTGTTCAAACAGATCAACTTCAACGCGGACCCGGATAATCTGGCCGTCAACGGCAAGGCCATGAGTCAGACGATCAAGTTCTTTCTCTGTCCCAGCGATTCCTTCGCGATCTTGCAAAGCAGTGTCGTCAACGGCCAGACGATCAACAGCGCGGTTCACAACTACCCGCTGTGTACCGGCACAACGTTCCCCGTCTCACCGCGCAACCCAGGCGGAGTGCGAGTGACCGGTGTCTTTTTCGAGAACTCCCGTACGCGGTTTGAGGATGTGACCGACGGCAGCAGCTCCACGATCTGCATCAGCGAAACGATCAAATCCGAACCGGGCGGCCCGGCAACTTGGGATGGAGTCAGTCCCGTCACCGGGTTTGTGCTGACCCAAGGAAACGACAACTCGACCAACGGTCCCGAACTGACGAACTACGCCACGCAATGTCATGCGGCCGGATTATTGCTCAATCTGAGTCGCGGTAGTCGCTGGTTGTACGCCGCTCCGGGGCATTCGATGTACAACCACCTTCGCACACCGAACGATCGAGACGTCGATTGTCGCGGCGGACTTCCTCACAGCAACCGAACGAACTTTTGGTGGGATCGAGTGTCGCACAATGTTGCTGCTCGTAGCCGCCACACCGGGGGAGTTCATGCGTTGTTCGTCGATGGCCATGTGAAATTCGTGAGCGACACCATCAACCTCACAACGTGGCAAGCACTCGGCAGCCGCGCTGGTCATGAAGTGGTCGGAGACTTTTGAGACGGCTCCTTCGCAACAGTACTCATTCTGGCGGAAGCAAGCTGGTCCTGGAGCAGCCGCCTCCGCACCTGACTTCTTCCGAACTGCTCGCATTCGATCTTTGCCGACAAGATAACCTTCGCATCGAACAGGAACGCCTTCCACTGCCCAATTTCACCAGTCCGCGGAGCGAATGAGTCCAATCGCAACCGGCATGTCGCAAGACTCAACTCGGTCACTCGGCTAGGATCACAGTCCATTTGAAACGACCTCTGCTTCCTGATTCGATCGTGGCCACAACGATGATTCTGAGAATCTGTGTTTCGCCTCACGGGCAATTGTTGTGCGAACCGATCGCGGTCGGAGCCGAAGACTCCAGCGGGACGGTCTCGGACTTGACGGACGGTTCCGCAAAGTTGCTGTGCGAGTCATTTCGGCGATCATCGGCGGAGGGATTATTGCTGCTGGCGGAACCGCGCGTGACCGAGACTCTGCCACCGGATCTCTTGTTCTGGCGCGAGGACGCGCGGCGATTCTTTCAGGCGGTCTGTCAACTTGATGAGGAACGGTTGGCGGAGTTTGCAACGGGGTCGAGAGACCCGCGCCGAGCGCAGGAGAAAAGCGGCGGGGTCGGGAGACCCGCGCCGAACGGGGGGCCGCTTTTGCGACCTCGGGATGATCTGGCGCTGGCGGTTTTGATTTCCGAGGCTCCGCCGATGCGTGGGTTGGAGTATCTCACGCCAGAGGTGCTGCGGCGTTTGTGGGACGAGTTGGCGGAGTTGGTGCGGCGGCGCGGCGCGGAGACGGAGGGCGGGTTGCCGGCGTTTTTGCGAGCGGTCAATCCGTTTCAACATTTGCTCGGCCGAGTGACGTTTCATCTGGCCGAGAACAAACGGGACGAGTCTCGGCCGTTCGCGTTCATGGCTACCTACTCACATCGGATGTCCGCGCGGGCGGCGGTGCAGCATCTGCCGTTGGCTCAGGCGCTCAAGCAGTACGCGGGGGAGCGGGATCAGGCCAAGCTCGCGGAGTTGCTCGCGCCAGTGCGGGCGGCGTCGGATGGGAGCGCCGTCGTGAAGGAACTGCTCACTTCGCGGGCGTTGTTTCAACCACAAGCCTGGCCGATCTCGCAGGCGTATCGGTTTCTGCGCGACGTGCCGACGATGGAGCAAAGCGGACTGGTCGTGCGCGTGCCCGATTGGTGGAAGGCTCGCAAGCCGCCGCGACCGCAGGTGCAAGTACGGATCGGCGATCAGCGATCGAGTCAGATCGGTGTTGATGGTCTGCTGGATTTCTCCGTGGATTTGGCACTCGATGGCGAGCCGTTGTCCAACGCCGAACGCAAGAAACTGCTCGCTGCCACGGACGGTCTGTTGCTGCTGCGTGGCAAGTGGGTCGAAGTAAATCACGATCAACTGCAAGAGGCGTTGTCTCACTGGCAGCAGTTGCAGAGCCAGCACGCGGGGGGCATCGACTTCTTGAAGGGGATGCGGTTGCTCGCCGGAGCACAACTTGATGCCGATGACACGTCGGTCGATGTCACGGCCGATTGGGTCGGCATCACCGCCGGAGACTGGCTCGGCGAAACACTGAAACAACTCCGCGATCCGAGCGGTGTGGTCGGCTGCTCGCCGGGTGAAGGATTGAACGCGACGTTGCGTCCGTATCAAACAGATGGCGTGCGCTGGTTGTGGTTCATGACGCGGCTGGGACTGGGCGCGTGTCTGGCCGATGATATGGGCTTAGGCAAGACGATTCAGGTAATCGACCTGTTGCTGCGGTTGCGTGGTCGCCATGTTCTGAGCGGCACGGCGCTAGCCGCCAGTCCTCGGCAAACACCGGCGGCTAGCGCCGTGCCGCTCACGGAGATACCTAGTCTGCTGATCGTGCCGGCATCTCTTGTCGGGAATTGGAAACAGGAACTGGCGCGGTTTGCCCCGCAGCTCAAGTGCTTTTTCGCGCATCGGTCGGAATGCGATGCCGAGAAGCTCGATCGCGTCGCGAAGAAACCGGCCGACGAACTCAAGGACTTCGATCTGGTCGTCACGACCTACACTCTGGCTCGTAAGGCGGACTGGGTCGCGACGATGCGCTGGAAGCTGGTCGTGCTGGATGAGGCTCAGGCGATCAAGAATGTTTCGTCGGCGCAGACGAAGGCGGTCAAGAAGCTCGACGCGGCGGGGCGAATCGTGCTGACCGGAACGCCGGTCGAGAATCAACTTGGCGATTTGTGGTCGCTGTTCGATTTCTGCTGTCCGGGACTGCTCGGCTCGGCGAAGCAGTTCAAAGAGTTCGTGAAGCGGCTCAACAAGCAGCAGGATGCTCACGCTTACGGAGCGTTGCGACGGCTCGTGCAGCCGTACATTTTGCGGCGAATGAAGACCGATCCAAACATCGTCCCCGACCTGCCGGAGAAGACGGAGATGCGCGCCGAGTGCGGCCTCTCCAAGAAACAAGCCGCGCTGTACGAGCAGTTGGTCGATGACCTCGCGAAGCAGTTGAAGAAGGCCAAGGAAGCTCGTGAATCGGGCGAAGCTGGCGACATGCAGCGGCGCGGGTTGGTTTTGTCGATGCTCATGAAGTTGAAGCAGGTCTGCAATCATCCGTCGCAGTACCTCGCCCAGCCGGAGTTCGCGGCGGCTGACAGCGGCAAGTTCGGGCGGCTCGCTCAGATTTGCGAACCGATCGCCGAGCGGCAAGAAAAAGTGCTGGTCTTCACGCAGTTTCAATCGGTGTGCGAGCCGCTCGCGAAGTATCTCGGTGAGGTCTTCGGCCAACCGGGACTCGTGCTGCACGGCGGCGTGCCGGTTGGCAAACGGAAGGATTTGGTTCGTCGCTTTCAGGAAGAAGACGGCTGGCCATTCTTCGTGATTTCCGTGAAGGCGGGTGGCACGGGCCTGAACCTGACGGCCGCGTCGCATGTCGTCCACTTCGATCGCTGGTGGAACCCGGCCGTCGAAATCCACGCCACCGACCGAGCCTTCCGCAT
>SYJG01000546.1 GCA_005798445.1 Planctomyces sp. | reverse complement strand
CAAGCCCGTTCGTACCGCCTCGCGTCCCCAGCCGAACACCTCTTCGGCCAGGCGCGGGCTGCTGCTGCAATACCGCTCCGCCATCTCCGCTTGAAACGCGCGCCGCAATGATCCCGTCAGCTTCCGCGCTGCCAAACGAGACTGTGAACTCTGCCTGGAGACACACAGCACTTTGAAATGCGCCTGCCAGTGCGGCAATTGCTGCGAACGCTTGATGATTGAAGTGTCGTTTCGGGACGCCGAACGCGAGCCACGCATCAAGACGGAATGCAAAACGCTCCGCGACTTCGACGAGCCGATTGGCTACTACCTCAACGACCCTGACAACAACTACGCCTGCCACTTCTTCGACCGCGAAACCCGCCGCTGCACGATTAACGAAACTCGCCCGGCGATCTGCCGAATCTTCAACTGCGACGAAGAGCGACAGGGTGAAAAGGAGTGCTTCCTCGTCTGATCGCCGCACGCTTTCGCCCAGCCAAATCACTTCAACGGACTAACTGTCCGTTGCTCTAACGGCGGGTGTCAGTGACACCCGCAAGGTGTCATTTTTGACCATTTTGGGGGTCAAATGCGGTGGCGACCCAGGCTGTAAAATTCGTTGGCTAGTAATAGGTTAGAGCGATTCGGTGGTTTCATCGGAATCCAATCCGAAGTCCGACGCTCTATCCAATTGAGCTACGGGCGCGTGCATGCAAGGAGCGGAAAGTATCTGAAGCTGCGGCGCGAAGCAATCAAACCGTGCGTTGGATTGTGAGGGGATGTTGCTCAAAAAGAACACGGCGATTTGTCGTGCGAAATCGTCGAAATACCGCGAGGTGTTTTGAATCGAGATGTTGCCAAACGGCAACACGCCCGACTGACCTGTGAAACGGCCGAGGACTTCGCCGTGGATTGCACGAGCCAAATTGACTTGGCAAGTGCGTGTTCTAAGTTTCTGGCACGAATTCAATTCGTCGCGAGACGACCTGCTTCGAGCGACGACTCGGCAGGAATGGGTGAGGCGTCGCAAGCCGGAACGAGAGCAGCAGCATGTGTGGAATTACGGGCATTCAACGATTCGATGGGCAGCCAGTGCAGCGAGAGATCCTCAATGCGATGGTCGCGACACTCGATCATCGTGGGCCTGATGCGAATGGCGTGGAGCTACGCGGATCGGTCGGACTTGGGCATACCCGGTTGAGCATCATCGACCTCAGCGGTGGCGTGCAGCCGATGTTTTCGGAGGGGGACGAACTCGTCGTCACCTTCAATGGCGAGATCTTCAACTACATTGAACTGCGGCAAGAGCTGATCGCTCACGGCCGGCGGTTCGCCACGACATCAGACACCGAAGTGTTGCTGCAAGCCTACGCGCATTGGGGCGAGGGCTGCGTGCAGCACTTCAACGGACAATGGGCGTTTGCCATTTGGGACGCTCGCCGCAAGAAGCTGTTCTTGTCGCGCGACCGGCTCGGCAAGCGGCCTTTGTTTTACACGGTCACGGGCAAGACGTTTTTGTTCGCGTCCGAGGTGAAGGCGATCTTCGCTCATCCGAGTGTGAGCAAAGCGATTGATCCAGTGGGTCTTGATCAGCTCTGCACGTTCTGGTCGGCTCAGCCGCCACGAACGATCTTTGCTGGGATTAATCTGCTACCGCCGGGGCACTCGTTGACGGTGCAGGACGGCACGCTGACAGTCACGCAATACTGGGATCTCAATTTCTCAGAGACGCTCGACAACGTGCCGACTCGTGAATTGGAAGAGCAACTGCTCGATCTGTTGACCGATGCGACACGCTTGCGGCTCCGCAGCGATGTGCCGGTCGGGGCCTATCTCAGCGGCGGGCTCGATTCGTCGATCACGGCGGCGCTGGCGAAAGAGTTGAATCGCGAAAAGCTCTGCACGTTCTCGGTCGAGTTCGAGAATCCCGAATTCGACGAGAGTGTCTTTCAACAAGAGGTCGTGCAGCGGCTGGGCACCGAACATCACACGATTCGCTGTTCGCACGACGACATCGGCCGAGTTTTTCCTCAAGTCATCCGGCACACCGAGACACCGATTCTGCGAACGGCTCCGGCTCCGATGTTCATGTTGTCGAAGCTCGTGCGCGAGTCGGGGATCAAGGTGGTGCTGACGGGCGAAGGGGCGGACGAAGCGTTCGGCGGTTACGACATCTTCAAAGAGGCGAAGTTGCGGCGGTTCTGGTCGCGGCAGCCGGAGTCACGCGTACGACCGATGTTGCTCAAGCGGCTGTACCCGTACATGAAAAATATCCAATCGCAGCCGCCGGCCTATCTGCGAGCATTCTTCGGTGTGAAACCGCAGACGGTCGGTCATCCATTTTTCTCGCATCTGCCGCGGTTTGAACTGACCAGCAAACTCAAAGCGTTCTTCACGCCGGAAGTGCTGGCCGCGACGTTCGAGCACGATCCACTGACGGAGGCGGAAGGCAATTTGCCGATGGCCTTCGCCGCCTGGGACGACTTCTCGCGATCGCAGTATCTGGAAGCCCGCGGGCTGCTGCCGGGCTACATCCTCTCGTCGCAAGGGGACCGGATGACGATGGCCAACAGCATCGAAGGCCGCTTCCCGGTCCTCGATCACCGCGTGGTCGAGTTCGCCGCCAAGCTGCCGCCGCGATTGAAAATGGCGGGGCTGGATGAGAAGCACATCCTGAAAAACGCGACGCGACATCTCGTACCTGATTCCATCCGTCAGCGATCCAAGCAGCCGTATCGAGCACCCGACGCTCAGAGCTTTTTCGATACGGACTCCGGCATGGCACGCTTCGAATACGTCGATGCGCTCCTCTCGCCGTCGGCGATCGCGGACGCGGGGCTGTTCGATCCCGAATCGGTCGGCAAGTTGGTCGAGAAGGCTCGCGCCGGAGCAGCGATCGGCACCAAAGACAATATGGCACTGGTCGGCATCCTGTCGGCTCAGCTTGTGGTCGAGCAATTTGTCAATGGTCGCCCGGTCGATGTGCCGGACGAGGCATGTGTGTAAGGCGAGCGGTAGGGCGTCAGCCCTCCGAGTTCGCTGGTTCAAAACAGTTTTTCAAAAATCGCGAGGACTCGAAGGGCTGACGCCCTGCCGCTCGCCTGAAACATCCCGAAAGGACAACATGCCGACGATTGAAGCTGACGTGCGTGGATTCGTGACTGACAACTTTCTCTTTGGCCGGAAGAACGTGTCGCTCGACGGCGACGACTCGCTGCTAGAGCAAGGTCTGATTGACTCGACTGGCGTGCTCGAATTGGTCTCGTTCATCGAGAACAAGTTCGAGATCAAAGTCGAAGACGACGACCTCGTACCGGATAATCTCGACTCGATCAACCGCCTGATCGCGTTCATCGAGAACAAGCTGGAAGAGGCGAAGTAAATTTGGAGTGCGGTGGCCAAAGCCACCGCATTTCAAAACGGCTCGTTGCTTCGTGCGGCATCGAGTCGCAGTGGATCTCATCGCATTTTGAAAAGCGGCGACTCTGGTCGCCGCACTCCAGATTATGCAACTCGAACAGTTTCTCGAACACACCGCCGCGCGAATGCCGGACAAGGTTGCGCTCATTTGCGACAATCGCCGTGTCACCTATCGCGAGATCGAAGCCGAGGCGAATCAAATCGCTCACGGCTTGATCGCGAAGGGCGTGCAGCGCGGCGATCGGGTCGTGCTGTTTCTCGACAACAGCGTCGAGGCGGCGATCGGTGTGTGGGCGGTGCTCAAGGCGGGGGCCGTGTTCGTCATGGCGAACCCGACCACGAAGCCGGACAAGCTCACCTACCTGCTCAATAATTCGCGAGCATCCTGCCTCGTTGCACAAAGCAAGCGGTTGCGGGGATTCGAGACGACGTGGGCCGAGACTCCGCATCTGCAAAACGTGATCGTCGTCGGCAAGACCGAGGAGGTCGCCGACTGCACGCATCCGCTGACAAGTTGGACGGACCTCGTCAGCGAGAACAAAGACAACACGCTGCCGCCGCAGAAGCGGTGCATCGACGTCGATCTGGCCGCGCTGGTTTACACGTCGGGGTCGACCGGAAATCCCAAGGGGGTGATGCTGACGCACGCGAACATGGTCGCGGCAAACAAGTCGATCACGACCTACTTGCGGAACACGCCCGACGACATCGTCTTGAACGTGTTGCCGCTGAGCTTTGATTACGGGCTGTATCAATGGCTGATGTGCTGCAACTACGGCGGTACGCTGGTGCTCGAAAAGTCGTTTACTTACCCACACGCGATCCTCGACAAGATCGTGAAGCTGGGCGTTACCGGCTTTCCGATCGTGCCGACTGTCGTGGCGATCCTGTTGCAAATGGATTTGACGAAGTACGACCTGTCGAAGCTGCGGTACTTCAGCAACACCGGAGCCGCGTTTCCCGTCGAATACATTTTGAAGCTGCGAAAGCTGCTGCCTGATGTGACGATCTTCTCGATGTTCGGTCTGACCGAGTGCAAACGAGTCAGCTATCTGCCTCCGGAAGAGATCGACCGACGGACAAGTTCCGTCGGCAAGGCGATGCCGAATTGCGAGACGATGATCCTTGACGACGAAGGGAACGAACTCGGCCCGAACGAAGTGGGCGAGCTGGTCGTGCGTGGTTCGAACGTGATGAAGGGTTACTGGGAAGCTCCCGAACTGACCGCAATCCGATTGAAGCCGGGGAAGATTCCGCACGAGATGTGGCTCTACACCGGCGACCTGTTCCGTTCGGACGAAGAGGGATTTCTGTACTGGGTCGGCCGCAAGGACGACATCATCAAGAGCCGTGGCGAAAAGGTCAGCCCGCGCGAAGTCGAAGATGTCCTGCATCAGCATTCGATGATCGCCGAAGCCGCGGTCGTCGGCGTCGATGACGCGGTGCTTGGCCAAGCGGTGCGAGCGGTCGTTCGACTGCAACCGGGTGCCGAGCTGACCGTCCGCGACGTGCAAGCTCACTGTCGCAGCTTCCTCGAAGACTTCATGGTGCCTCAACAAGTCGAGTTCCGTGACGCTCTGCCAAAGACGCCGAACGGGAAGATCAACAAGAAGGATTTGATCGCAGCTTCGTCATCAACTTCAGCCGTTGGCAGGCAGCCGATTGCCGATGGCCGGGTAATATCAACGAAAGAAAACTCATGACCACAGTGACTCAGACTTTCTCGCGTGACCTTCTGAAACTCGATGCCGCTGCTGAGGTCGCTCGCATTTGCGACTGGCTGCGCGAGACAGTTGCGGTGGACTTCAAACGCAAGGGGCTTGTGCTTGGCCTGTCGGGCGGGATTGATTCGACGGTGTGCGCAGCACTTGCCGTGAAGGCGTTTGGGCCAAAGCGGGTCTTCGGAATCATGATGCCGGAACGGGACTCCGAGGCGGACAGCCTCGCGCTGGGGGAACTGCTGGCGGAATCGCTGGGCCTGGAATCGACGATTGAAAACATCACACCGATGCTCGACGGAGCCGGCTGCTATCAGCGTCGTGACGCCGCGATTCAGAGCGTGATCCCGGAGTATCAGCCCGACTGGAAAAACAAACTCGTGCTGCCACCGCTGTTGGCCGGGGCACGTTTCAGCCTTTCGAGCATCGTTGTGCAATCGCCGACCGGCGAGCGGAAGCAGGCGAGACTGACGCTCGAGGCGTATCAGACAATCGTGGCTGCGACAAATTTCAAACAACGCTGCCGGAAGATGATGGAGTACTACCACGCCGATCGCCTGCGGTATGCCGTGATCGGGACTCCGAATCGGCTGGAATACGACCAAGGGTTCTTCGTGAAGCAGGGAGACGGCGCGGCCGATATCAAGCCGATTGCGCACCTTTACAAGACGCAGGTCTATCAGTTGGCCGATTACCTCGGCGTCCCCGAAGTCATTCGGATGCGACCGCCGACGACCGACACTTACTCGTTGCCGCAGAGCCAGGAAGAATTTTTCTTCAGTGTGCCGTACGACAAGCTTGACTGTTGCCTGTTCGGATGGAATCACGGCTTCGACGCGGCCGAGGTTGCGGCTGAGATTGGGTTAGGCGTTGAGCAAGTGCAGTTCGTTTACAACGACATCGTGTCGAAGCGCAAGGCGACCGACTATCTGCATCGGTCGCCAGAGCTAATTGAAAACGTATTGCCGCTCGACTAAAGGCGTTTCATGTCGACTCTCGTCTCCTCCAAAACTTGGCGGATCACTCAGCCGACAGTCGTCGAACTGCGTGAGCCGTTGTTGGACCTGTGGCATCGCAACTTGCCTGGTGCGTCGCGGGACCGCTTCGAATGGTTGTACGGAACTGGCCGAGCCGAGGGGTTACTGCTCGGCGAGCGACATGCCATCGGTGCTGCGGGCTTGATGCACCGCCGCTTTGCGATCGAAGGTAAAGTGATTGATGGGGGCGCGGCGATCGACCTGAATGTCGAAGAGTGTCAACGAACCGTGGGACCAGCGATGATGCTGGCACGCGCAGTGATTCAGCTTGCCGAAGACAACAGACTTTCGTGCCTGTACGGGTTCCCGATTCCTCGAGCGGCCGGAGTCTTGAAACGCTGTGGTTACCGTCAACTCGGAGAGGTTTCGAACTGGACGAAGCCGTTGCGAAGCGAATCCAGACTGCGCGGCGTGCTGCGATCTGCGTTGGCCGCAAAGCTGGCCAGTCCCTTAGTGGATCTCGCGCTGCGCTGGAGATTGTCCGACAGCGCGCATCGACTGCCGCAGCAGGTCGTGATCGAGACTCCGGAGTCGTTTGACGAGCGTTTTGATCGGATGTGGCGGACTGCGGCTCGGCGATTCGGGGTGCTCGGCGAGCGTTCGGCGGAATATCTGCGATGGCGATTCACGAAGTGTCCCGAACTGAAATACGAGTGCTTCGCGCTGGCGGGTCGCGGCGGCGGTGAACTGTTGGGTTACATCGTCTGGTATCGGTCCGACGAATCCGTGTGCATCGCCGATCTGTTGGCGGCCGATCACGCGACAACCGAGCTGTTGCTGGCGGAGTTCACTCGGCAGGCTCGGCGATTGCGAGCCGATGCGATTCGAATGGCCTGTTTTGGCCCGCCCCGACTCTATTCGCAGTTGGAGTCCGCCGGGTTCTCGAGACGACAAAATTCGTATCCCGTGTTGGTCCGCATGTCCGACATCGCCGGTGATCTCTACTTCACGATGGCAGATCACGACACCGACGTCTGAAGGATCGACGGCATGATTTCCAAACGCGATCTCCTGGCTCATTCGCTCGACGTGACTGGCATCGGTCGAATGTTGCGGGCGGCGCGGGCTTGGAACGGCGTGCTGGTGCTGAATTATCACCGCATCGGCGATCCCTCCGATTCATGGCTCGATCACAACTTGTGGAGTGCAACGGCGGAGGACTTCGAATGGCAAGTCGCGTTTATCGCCCGCAACTTTGATGTGATCGGGCTAGCCGATTTGGAACATGCGTTGAATCAGCCGCGCGGCCAATTCGTGATGCTGACATTCGATGACGGTTATCACGACAATTTCTCGACGGCATTCCCGATTCTGAAGTCGCACGGAGTGCCAGCGACGTTTTTCATCGCCACGGGGTTCATCGACTCCCCACATGTACCGGTGTGGGATGAACTGGCTTGGATGTCGCGGACCACCGAGTTGCCGTTCCTTGCGGAGAATGATTGGCTGCCTTCGCCCGTGAGCTTCGTTGGGCAGAATCGGGCTCAGGGATTTCGACAACTTCTCACCGTCTACCGCACAGCCGGCAGCGAATTGATCGGCGAGTATCTCGATTTTCTGGCAGACGCTCTGGGGACCGGCCGCTGCCCGGCGGCGATGTCGGACGGCCAGTGGATGACGTGGGACATGTTGCGCGAGATGCAGGCCGGTGGCATGACGTTTGGCGGACACACCGTGAACCATCCGATCCTCGCCAACTCGACCGCAGACCAGCAGGATTGGGAAGTGGGAGAATGCCGCCGACGACTGATGGAGGAACTTGGCCAGCCAATTGACGCCTTTAGTTATCCGAACGGAAAGCCCTGCGATTTCAATGAGTTCACACGCGCGGCGCTGAAGCACCACGGGTATCGTTGGGCCTTCAGTTTTTCTGGCAGTTACTGTCCGCCGAATTACGCGGATCATTTTGCGTTGTGCCGCACCGCGATCGAGACCGACATTGATCTGCCGCAGTTTCGAGCCGTCACGACGTTGCCGCAGGTTTTCAGTTGAGCGTGAAGTTCGGCAAACGGACGGGATGCGGTTTTCCCGGCGGCCAAATTCCGTTCGCCGACCGAAGATTGACACTCCCTGGGCCATTCCTAGAATCGCGAGCCGGTGTGCTGATTGGTGAATCATCGCCGGCATGAATAGTTACCCCCACGGCACACTCTTGCTCCCGCTGGTCACTGGATCGGTGGGAGTTTTTTGTTGGCTGCTCGCACCCGGAGACGATTGCATGACTTGCTCGCCCGTCATGGCCGACACGCTTCCGCCGCTGTTCCTGGAACTGCTCGGTGACGATTTTGAAATTCTGCCGTGGGAGACATCGGCCACAGCGGCTTCGCTGCGGCGCGCCGAGGCGTTCATCACCTACGGTCACCCGCGCGTCGATGGACCGCTGCTGGACCTCGCTCCGAACTTGAAGGTTGTCAGCAATCACGGAGTCGGCGTCGATCACATTGATTTGTCGGCGGCGGCGGATCGAAACGTTCCGGTGGGCAACACTCCCGGTTGCCTGGATGGCTCGACCGCGGACATGACTTTCGCGCTGATCCTGGCGACCGCGCGCAACGTCGTGATCGGCGACCACTACGCGCGGAGTCCCGAATTCACTGTCTACGAGCCTTCGCTGTTGATAGGCAAAGAAGTTCACGGCTCGACACTCGGGATCGTCGGGCTCGGCCGGATCGGCAAGCAGGTCGCTCGGCGAGCGAAAGCGTTCGACATGCGAGTGCTGTATCACAACCGCCGCCGAGATCCGATCGCCGAAGCGGAGTTCTCGGCCGAGTACCGTTCGCTCGACGATTTGCTGTCGGAGAGCGACTTCGTCGCGCTGAACTGTCCGCTGACAGCGGAGACCACGAATTTGATCTCGACGGCGCAGTTCGCGTTGATGAAGCCGTCTGCCATGCTGATCAACATGTCTCGCGGGGCGGTCGTCGATACCGACGCCTTGTACGCGGCTCTGCGAACCGGGCGAATTGCCGCGGCCGGTGTGGACGTCACGCAACCGGAACCACTGCCTCGTGATCATCCGTTGTTGAAGCTGCAAAACCTGGTGCTCACGCCGCACCTGGGTAGCGCGTCGGATCGGACTCGCCGCCGCATGATCGAGATGTCGATCGAGAATCTGCGAGCCGGATTGGCCGGGCGATCGCTGCCCTATCGGGTCGGCTGACGTGGCCCTTTCGCAACATCTCGTTGCGGCCTGCACTGTCGGCAGGGAGCGTACGCCAGCGCTTCGACGGAATCATTCTCTGCCAACTTTGGCGTCACGCCGAGGGGATTCAGTCGTTGTGTGTGTTGAATCCGGTGGGCCAACGCCGTGGTCCGAAGCCACTCACGCTTCGAGGAGCAGACCATGAACTCTTGGTGGATGATGTTGAACTCGCAATTGGTCTGGACTTGGAAAACCACGTCCATGACCGAGTCCCTGTGGACGATCATTGGGCTGATGGCCACGGGCTGGTTTCTGTCGACGCTGCGTCGCGCTTGAGAATCGTGGGTCCGCTTGCAAGAGTACGCCCCGCGAGGAATGCTCATGAAAGGTCCGGGACTGCGAATCGATGTCGATGTGCGCCGTGCATGGCGCTGCCCTGTTTGCGGACAGGGTCAGCGGCTGACGATGGACATCACCGCGCCGCGCTGTCCCTGCGTCCGCGACGGCGTGCCGATGAAGCTCGCCGAAGGCCAACGTCCCGTGCGGCTCAACCTGCGGCCGGAGTTGCGCTCGATGCTGGACCGCATTCAAGCGGGTGAAGAGTTTCCCCGGATGACTTCGCCTCTGACGGACGATTCGGAAGGTGGATCGGGCGGCTACGGTGGATCGAAGTCTCGAAGTCGTGCGCCGCGCCCTGATCGATCGAGCGGCGTCGCGGATCGGCCACCGCGCGAAGCTCGGCCGGAGGGATCGAAGTCCGCGGCGTCCGCTGAATCAATTGGCTCATCAACGCCACCGCAAGTGGCTGCCAAACCGCCGCCACAATTGCCTGTCCCGCGTGACGAGGACGATTTCGGCGCGGGACTGGGTGTGGGCGAGACGTCTGCACCACAATAACCCGAAGCGTCAGCGAGGGCGGACACTTCACACGACTTCCAACTGGCTCGATTGGAGCGATCGCCCTCGCTGACGCTTCGGGTTATTTCACATGGCTGACACGGAAATCGTCATTCGAGGTGCTCGTGAGCACAACCTGCGCGGCGTCGATCTGCGACTCCCCAAGAACAAGTTGATCTGCATGACCGGTGTCAGCGGATCGGGCAAGAGTTCGCTGGCGTTCGACACGCTCTACT
>SYJG01000545.1 GCA_005798445.1 Planctomyces sp. | reverse complement strand
CTCCCAAAGGGAGAGGGAGAATGAAGAACGCAACGCACGAACGAAAAACGACCGGCCGCGAACCAACTGCGCAGGAGGCGACGCGGTTGGAGGGAATCGCGGCCGGCCGTGGAGATGGCTCTGATGAGGGCAAGTGTTCTGACTTGTGCGAGATTTCGCAGGCCGAGGATCGAACACTCGCAGAGCCTCACCGGCGAACCACTTCGATCGACTCGGAATGCGGCAGGTCCGACGGGATTTCGTCCAGCATCGTACCGGTTTCAAAGCGTCGCGCCGCCGACTCGTCCGCGGCCGAGAGCACGACGATTTGATACCGCTGACCCGACTCGGTCGTCTCGTTGCCGAAGTGGACGCGAGCCTCGAATCTTTGGCCATCCTGGCGCTCGGCTTGTCCTTGGACCCACCACGGCGAGCGGTCGTTCGCATCACGCACGAGGATCACTGGCCATCCTTGAGCTAACTCGCATGTCATTCGCTCGACACGGCTCACCGGATCTCCCGGCTTCGTGCTGACGGCGATGGGGGACACCGCCGCGACCGCCGCGTTCGCCGATCGTGGTTGCCAGAACTTCCAGACTCCAAATCCGGCCGCTCCCAACACGGGCACGATTGTCATCCAATAAACCCACTTTCGAGGGAGTTTCATAAAGCTCCGCCTTTCCAATGTCATGAGTGGTCCATGGCTGTCTGAATTTGTCAGCAGCCAAACTTTCAGCAAACCCGTCGAGAGAACATACCCGCGCGGGGAATTGGCTCTTGAGCGAATCGCCGATGAGTTGCCGATTTGACTCTGGGACTCGTCCGGCTCTGAGTGTCGCTTCGCTTGCCGAAGACCCAACGATCGCGAAGCGGGACGGAATCGCGAAGAGTTTTCCGAAGAATCATGTCGCACGGATTGCTGAAGCGGTGCGGAGTGACGCTGCGGGATTGTTTTTCAAACGTAGGGTGGGTCGAGTCATCGAGACCCACCAAACTGTGAACATTTTGGGTGGGTCTACAGCTACAGCCGACAGCATTGTCTCAGAATACCCGCGAACTTCGAGGTACCGAAACATGCCCACTGCATTCACGATCGTCGGACTAGGTGAGTCACTGTTCGACGTCTTTCCCGATCGAGCCATCTTGGGGGGAGCGCCGCTGAACGTGGCATATCACGCGCATCAGCTTTGCGCGACGAGCGGCGGGCGAGGTGTTGTGGCCAGCCGTGTGGGGACCGACGAGTTGGGTCGTCGAATGCTGGAGGAACTGCGGACTCGTGGACTCACGACCGACTTCGTGCAGATCGACAACCAGCATCCCACCGGGCGTGTCGACATCACTCTGCATCACGGTGAACCAACCTACGACTTCCTCGCCGATGTCGCCTGGGATCATCTCGCATGGACCCCGGAATGGCAGCGACTCGCTGAGAACTGCAACGCGGTAGTGTTCGGTACGCTGGCTCAGCGGTGTCCGACGTCACGGGCAACCGTGCGGCGATTCGTCGATACCGCGAGCGACGCGATCCGATTGTTCGACGTCAATCTGCGCGTGACGTTTTTCGAGGTGGACAGCCTGCGACGCGGAGCCGAACTTGCCACCGCCATCAAGTTGAACGCCGAAGAACTGCCGATCGTGTTGCGACTGCTGGGCCTCGGTGACGACGCGACGGATTCCGCGCTGCGCGACGAGCCATCCGGCAACGCACGTCGGCTTCTGCAAGCCTTCGCACGGACGGGCTTGCGGTACGTCGTTGTGACTCGCGGCGAACAAGGGACGGAGCTGGTGACTCACGAGGCATCTGTTGACGGGCCGGTTGCGCGGTTCGAGCGGCATCCCCAAGCGGACAACGTCGGTGCGGGTGATGCGTGCTCGGCGGGTCTGCTGTGGGGCTGGCTCAACGGCTGGCCGGCAGAGGATACCGTCGCGCTGGCAAACCGCCTGGGTGCCTTCGTCGCGTCGCAACCGGGAGCAACCCCGTCGATCCCTGATGAACTGCGTCGCTGATTACGCCGTCTTCGTCACCTTGTTCGGCAGATCGAGCCGCAGGTCTTCGGTACGCAAATCGAAGTGTGAATGCCGTTCGAGACGCTCCTCGACGTGCATCGTGGCCAGCCGCTGTTGCGTTTGTTTCTGCTTGTACGCGGCAAGGCTCACAACGATGTAGGCCACCAGTCCCAGCGTCCCTGCCAACGTCACCCAGGCTTTAATGTCCGTGGGAAATGAGCCGCTGACAACAATTCCGAACAACATGCCGGAGAGCAACAAGATTGAGTAAGTGCTGATCAAGGGACGCGAGTCCGTTGTCGCGACGGGCTGGGTTACTGGGAGATTCATCGTTGGCCTTCAATTCAGGAATGACGAGGTCTGGGGAAAGTCTTGGTCACGCCATCCCAAGGCTAGGTCATGGACAAAAAGCGAAAAGTTGAATCACGGCAACCCGTGCAAAAAGTGAACGGGGAGTTGATCGAGCCGGCATAACCGATATCGCCGGACTCCGAGCTATGGCGACGTCGCCGCCTGCCAATCCCAGACGCGAACCGACCGATCCAAACTCACCGTCGCGACGCGCGAAGTTCCGGAATCCGTCGCCAAATCGTGGATCGGTTGGCCCGTGGCGATGCTCCGCACGGAGCGCCCTGTCGAGACCTCCCAGCCACGCAGCGTTCCGTCCCAACTGCTGCTGACCAATTCGCCGCGCACCCATCCCAAGCCAGAGACCGCTTCCGGCTGAACGAACTCACGCAGCGGTTTGCGAGTGGCCATGTCCCAGACTTTCAGCAGCCCGTTCCAATCCCCAGTGATGAAGTGCTTGCCGTCGGAGGTCATCACGATGCGACTGATGTCCGTCTCAGCCCCCTTCACGGTCTGCGCGACCAACCGCGTTGCAGCATCCCGCCACAAGAGCTTTCCGTCCGCCCCCGCCGTGACGAGCCACTTGCCATCCAACGAATACAAAGCCTGTTTGACCGGGCCGCGATGCTCTGGCCTGAGCTGCTTGGAGCCGTTCTTGTCCACGAAGATCAACGACCCATCCTGCATCCCCAAGACCAATTCACGCTCGGAAATGTTCGGTCGAAACGCGATGCAGACAGCCGACGACGCCAAAGGTGGAAACTCGACACGCTCCGGTTCCGCTGTTCCGAATTGCCAGCCGACGAAACCGTGCTCCAGGTCCGTTGCGGCAAGCAGACGATCCGGCGACCACGTCAAACTGACCAGCGGTGATTTGTGACCGGAATCCATTATGACTGGCCGATCGTTCGATTCCGTCCAGACGAGCACGTCGCCATGCGCGCTGCCAGCAGCCAGTTGTTTGCCGTCAGGGCTGAACTGCACCAGCGAGAGTCGTTCTGCATCCGTCGTCAATTCGCGTGGCGTAACGGTTGCCTTCGAGGCTTTGTCAGAACCGCAGCCGCCGGTCCCGATCGAAGTCACAATCAACAGAGCGAACGTCAGAAATTGGTGATTGGTGATTGGTGATTGGCTATTGGCTATTGGCGAGCGAAATGCAGTCGCAGAATTCAATAACCAATGACCAATCCTGCAACCTTCGTCCCCCTCGCGATTGGTGACAGCGTTTGTTCGCGATAGGCTGTTCGCCGTGGGCGCGGTCCCTTGCCGGCCAGGTTGGTTGGCGACCGTTCGCTCCGTCAGGTCGTGCGTGGGAGATGTCTTCATGCCCGGAATGATTGTGGCTCCGCAGCCCATGGCTGTCGAGGAAGGTGCGAAGGTGCTGGCCGCTGGCGGCAATGCGTTCGACGCGGCAGTGACGGCGGCGGTCGTGCAAGGCGTGACCGATCCGCACTCATGCGGAGTGGGCGGATACCTGGTGATGACCTCGCATCGAGCGGGACAGTCCACGGTGACCGGATCGCCGATCTTCGACGCGCCGGCCATCGCCGGGTCGCTCGTGAAGCCGGACATGTGGAAGGACGCGATCCTGCGTCCGAATCCCGATGGCTGGGGTTACTTCCTCAAGGACAAAGTGAACGACAACGGCTACCAGTCGATCTGTGTCCCCGGCATGGTGCGCGGGTTGGGCGAGATCCAGCGCCGCTTCTGCACCCGTTCGTGGAACGATCTGTTGCAACCGGCGATCCGCATCGCCGATGAAGGTTGGCCGGTCAGCTTCTGGAAATCGACGAGCTGGAAGGAGCCTGCGGGACAGCCGGAGGGTTCATCGCTGCGAGAGAAGTTGCACACGACCGCGGAAACGAAGCGTGTGTGGTTGAAACCGGACGGTTCGACTTACGAGGCGGGGGAAAAGTTTCGGCACCCCGACTACGCCCGCACGCTGCGGCGACTGGCCGAACTTGGACCGGACGATTTTTATTCCGGCGAGTTGGCTCGCGAGATTGCCGCCGACTTGCGGAAGAACGGTTCGTGGATCACTGCTGCGGACTTGGCCGGCTACAAAACGCGCGAGGCGGCACCGACGGTCATCAACTATCGTGGCTTCCAAATCGTCACCAATCAATCGCCGCACGGTGGGCCGACGCTGGCTCAGATCTTGAAGATTCTGGAAGCCGACGATCTACGCTGCTTGGGACACAACTCGGCGAAATTCATCCTGCGAGTTTCACTGGCGATGAAGGCGGCATTCGCGGATCGCAACCGAATGCTGGGCGATCCCGACTTCGAACCGGATCGCGTGCATTGGATGCTCGCACCGGAACGGATCACGCACTGGCGAGCGATCATCGAGTCCGGAAAGCCGATCGACGTCTCGCGCGGTTCGACGGAATCGAAGAACACGACGCAAGTCACCGTGACCGACCGCTGGGGGAATTGGGTCTCGCTAACGCACTCGCTGGGGTCGTCGTCAGGAGTGATCTCGCCCGGCTTGGGGTTCATGTACAACAACTCGATGATCAACTTCGATCCGCTGCCGGGCGGGCCAAACGGCATTGCTCCGCGCAAGGGGAGGACGACCGGCATGACGCCGACGATCGTTTATCGTGGTGGCCAACCGGTACTGGCGCTGGGGGCTCCCGGAGCGACTCGAATCATCACGGCCGTGCTGCAAGTGATACTCAATGTGCTCGACTTCGACATGAGTGTCAGCGACGCGGTACTCGCCCCGCGCTTCGATTGCCAGGGGGACACGATCAAGTGCCAGGCCCGCATCCCGGAGCTGGTGTGCTCGGAAGTTCGGACGCACCACGCCATCGAACGTGCATCGAAAAGTCATGGCGGCTTCGCGCTGGTTCACGCCATTGCGTGCGATCCGCAAACTTGCCGTTTGTCTGGCGCGGCGGACACGGGGGGCGAGGGGATGCCGTTGCTCGTCGATTGATCGAGTCGTAGTCCGGTCACTCCGTGACCGAAAAATTCGAGTCACGGAATGACTCGTCTACGTTCTCAGCGACGCTGGTCTGTTATCCGGGTTCCAAAAACTGCGCTCATTGGGGAGGGCGAGGCTCCTGCCGAGCCGGGTCGGAGAGAACGCGTGATTCACGCATCGGCTCGGCGGGAGCCTCGCCCTCCCGAACGAAGGCGCGGTTTTCCATTGGAATCCGATTATGCACCACGACGTTCGATCGGCTTCGCGGTCGGCCTCTCGTCTTTGAAGGTGAACCACAACCAGCGAGTGTGCGAGGTGTTGGCTTGTTGTCCGTCCACTTTCTTGGAGTCGGGAGTTTGAGCCGACTTGTCTTTCGTGGCGTTGGGCTTGCTGGGTGGTTGGGCTTGGCCGTTCGGCGGTGCGACGCGCGGACGATCGAGCGACGAACGTCTCGCTTTCGTGCCATTGCTGCCGGGGGCGGAGTTGGGTTGGCCTTGATCGCCGGATCGCGGCAGCGTCGAACGAATGCGGCGCGGCACAAGTATCGGGATCACACTCTCAAGCATGTTGCCAAGACGATAGATGCCCGACGGTATGCCGGTCAGCGTTTGACCGACTTGGCTCCAAAACTGATCGACGAACTCGGACGGAATTTCGATTCGGGTCAACCCGCCCTCATTGAGCAAGCTGCCCAGAGGAGTCCCCAGTGATTGCCACAGCGGCTCGATGACCTGTTGCCGAAGGGCACGAGCGGAGACCGATAGCCAGAACATCAGCCCCGTCGCTCGAGAGTCTGTCTCGTCGAGATCGAACTCGTTCGAGGTCGCTTGCTCCAAAGCCGACGCGAGCGCCAGGCGGAACTCCGCTTGATCGAAGGCTCCGACGACGCCAACGGCACTCGCGGCTCCCGCATGCGCCGCGGCCAAGCCCAGGCCAACGGGAATTCGGCCCTCGCCGATTTGCACGGCCACATCGCCGTTCTGGAAAAACTGGCCAGAGAAATCGCTCACCACTCCGCTTGTCGTGCGGTCTCCGTTGACGATCGTGACGGACGCATTGAAGTCGCCACCCAGCCCGGCCAGTTGCACGTTGTAGGTGCCGTCGGGCGGCAACGGGACAATCAGTAACTCCACCGCGCCGTCGCCAGAGTAGTAAGTGCCAGGAACCTGATTCACGGAGCCTGTGTTCGCGGTATAGCCGGACTGGCGGTCACCAGGATCGGTCAGCACGAAATCGACCGGGTCGATGATCAGGATGATCGCTCGGATCAAACCCAACGATCGAGCGATCTGCACAGCTCGCCGCTCCATCTCGGCTACCAACGCGGGATTGTCCTTCGCGCCTCCACCGGCTTCGAGGATGCGGACCAGATCGGCCAACAAGTCGGCGAACAGATCGTCGGCGTCCTCGGTCAAGATCGCCTGGTCGTCGTTGCGGAGTACCACGCGCGCCAAAGAATTGCTCGGATCGAGTGACACGTCGGGCAGCGGCGTCGGCAGCGACAGCGAGACGGCGAAGCCTTCATCCCGTTCGACGTCCGTGTCGCCGTTGACGGTGATGAAGATCGGCTTCTCTGAGCGTCCGGCGGCGATGTCGTCCAGGGTGAAGGTCACGGTGCCGGAGGCCGCGACGTAGTCCGATCCGGCGATCGCGTGGTGGTCCTCGGTCGTGTAGTTGACGGCGACGTCGGTCGTCGGCTGGCCGATTAACGTCACAAACAGCTTGACCTGCTGCACGCCGCTGTGTCCTTCGCGAACCTTGGAGACCGACGGCGTGATCGACACGACAACGTCGGCCGAATCATCGTTGATGATCGTCCCCACCGCGAAGTTCCGGGACAGTCCGAGACCGACGGCGTTCGTGAATCGCAGACTGAGCGTCTCGTCGGCTTCATCACCGAGGTCGCCGGTGATCGGGATGCGGACTTCCTGCTCGCGGCCATCCTCGGTGAAGGTCAGCCTGCCGGTCACGGCCGTGTAGTCCACATTGGGGGTCGCCGTGTCGATGGGGACGTCGTCGGTCGCAAAATCGACCGTCGCCGACGTCCGGCCCAATGCGAAATCACCGACCAACTTCAGCCGGAAGACCAGTTCCTTCGGCGTACCGAGTAGGCCGCCTTCAAGCTTCTCTGCGTTTTCGACGATCACTTGCGGCTTGGAATCATCGTCGAGGATTTCCGCGACCGCGATCGACTGACCATCGGCGAGCCGCGCTTTGACCGGCGAATCGAGTTGCACGAAGAACAGCTCATTCTCTTCCACGAGGTCATCGGGACGCAGTTGCACGCGCATGGTTTGTTCGGTGACGCCAGGATCGAAAACCAGCCGGCCAGAGGACCTGAAGAAGTCCCACGACCCAACGATGTCGGTGGCCAATGACGCATTCGCAGGAATCCCATCGGGCCGGAGGAAGCCCGGTTCGTCGCCGACGCGGGTCGAGAAGTCGATCTGCACCGTTTCGGTCGAGGGCTTATTCAGTTTGACCAGGAACGAAATGAATCGGTGCCCTGGATCATCCGGATCACCTTCCACGATGGTGACTCGGCTGGGCAGGATCGACGCGAGCGGCAAAGCCTCCAATGGGACTTGAGTCACACGCACGTCGCGGGAGGCCACTTCCGAAACATTTCCTCCAACATCGACAGCCTCCACTCGGATCGTGTGCTGTGTTGCGTCGGCGAAACTCAACAGCCGGCTTGCCTTGACCATGACCACACCAGTCAACGGGTCGATCTTGAAGCGTCCGCCGGCATCGTCCGTTAGCCGATAAAAGACCTCCTCTCCCTGTGCGTCATCGGCGAAGAACGTGATTCCCACTCGGCTCCCTTCGAGAGCACCTTCGGGAACCGTGTTGGCATGATCGTCCTCATCGGACGGTGTACTCGGAGCGGCTGCACCCATGTTGATCGTGATGCTTTTCGTGGCCACATCGCGGCCATCGCTGGCTTGGATGATGATCGTGTGACTGGTCGCCACGGAGAAATCAAACAGCGAGGCATCCGCGACGGTCACGACGCCGGTCAAGCCATTGATCGTGAAGCGACCGCCAGCGTCGTTGGTCAAACTGAACGTGACCGTTCCGCCATGAATGTCTTTGCTGTCGGCATCGACCCCCACCGTGTCGCCGTTGACCGCCCCTTCCGAGACGCTGTCCGCGGCCGCATCCCCATCCACCGGAACGCTCGGAGCGACGTTCGTCACGGCGATCGTGAAGGTCTGAGTCGAACTGTTCGTGCCGTCGCTGGCCTGCACCGTGATCGTGTGGCTGTTCGCGGACTCGAAGTTCAGCAGGTTGGCATCGGCCACCGTCACCACGCCGGTCGAGCCATTGATCGTGAAGCGGCCTCCAGCATTGCCGGGCAGGCTGAACGTGATCGCTCCGCCATGCACGTCGCTGCTGTCCGCATCGACCCCCACCGTGTCGCCGTTGACCGCCCCCTCCGAGACGCTGTCCGCGGCCGCATCCCCATCCACCGGAACGCTCGGAGCGACGTTCGTCACGGCGATCGTGATCGTCGCGGTATCAGTTGCGCCGGAGTCATCCGTGATTTCGACCGTCAGGGTGAACGTCGGGGTGCTCTCAAAATTCAAACCGCTGGCGTCGTTGACCGTGATCAGTCCGGTACCGGAACTGATCGCGAACACATTGCCAGGATCACCACTCGTGATGGCGAACGTCACGGCGGAATCGGCGTCCGTGGCCAGCACAGTATCGACAGTCGCTCCATTACCGCTGTCCTCGTTGATTGAGAACGATTGGTTATTGACGACCGGAATTCGATTGGCGATCACAGCCACGTCATTCGTGTTTCCGTCGCCGCTGTCGTGGTTGTAATAGATGTGGAGCTTGTCGCTGCCCAACGTGAGCAATGCGCCTGGCGACAGTCCGTTGAACGTGCCGACGATCGCATCGCTACCGTCGTTCTTGATGATGACAAACGCATCCCCGGCCGAGGGCGTAAATCCGAGCGAGGCATCTAGCGTGACGCTGGAGCCGATGGTCACGGTCCCGGTGACGTTGAGCTGATCGTACTGAGTGCCGACGTTCGTACCATTCAATTCCACGCGGAATATCGACCCGGATTGCAGCGAGACATCGCCGGAATTGAGGATGCCCGGCGACGTTCCCGGCGCGACCGTGCCGCCGCTATTGATGGTCACCGAATTGCTGACCGTTCCCGATCCACCCAGTGTGGCTCCGCTGGCAACCGTCGTTGCCGATGTGGTCGAGCCGTTGACGAGCAGCTTCCCGCTGCCGACCAGCGTCGCTCCGGTGTAGGTGTTCGTCCCCGACAGCGTGAGCGAGCCGCCACCACTTTTCGTCAGGCTGAAGTTGTTCTCAAGAGTCGCCTCGCCCCCCAGCGTGCCGAAGAATTCGATGTTGCCGCTGAAGTTCGTCGTCAAACTGGCAGCCGCCGCCGAGCCGTTGATGACCGAGCCGCTCCCGCTCAGTGAAGCCAGCGATTCGTTGAACCCGTTCAACTGAAGCGTCGCATCGGATGCGACAACAACGGGGCTGTCATCACTGATGCGATCCGAGCCGCCCAGTCGGAACGTGCCGCTGAGAAAAGTGATCGTCCCCGTCCCGGCACTCAAGCCTGTTGCTTCAATCGTGACATCGTCCACTTCACTGAAGAATTGGTTGGCATTGCCGGCCAGTCCGCTCGTCAACGTCTGAGCATTGAGTGTCAATGGATTCGATAGCGTGCCGACGCCTCCTGTGCCGGACGTCAGCGCCACGCCGGCCCCGTGGATGTCGCTCGCCGCATCGCCAGAGATGATCGCACCCGAGCCGCCAGTCGTCAGCGAGACACTGCCGCCATTCGCATCCAGGTGGGCATTCGTGCCGGCAAAGCGAATGTTCCGATTGTTGGCCGTCGTGAGGCTGAGATTCGTCGCCGCCGCGCGCGTGACCGCACCATTGATGGTGATCGTACCGCTATTCGAGTTGCCCACCAAAATCCCGCTGGTTGTGGAGATCTGGTCCAGTTCCGCGTCGGTCACGACGAACTGTCCGCTGCCGCCGCTCGCGCCGAGGTCGATCGTGCGATTCGTTGCGGACGGAATCAAACTGACAGGTCCCGAACCGGCATTCAGAAAGCCGTTGAGGTCAAAGTCAGCGGCGCGGATCGTGACCGCGCTCTCGTTGCTCAGGATGCCTCCCGCAAGAAACCGCCCCAACTGCAGGTTCACAGTACTTTCGGCTCCCAAAGACACTCCGGGTGCCGTGCGAGACATCGTCAAGGAATTGATTTCTTCGTCGAACCGAACCGTGCCGTCCTGGTCGCCAAGATGGTTGCCATTGAGTTGCCGAATCGAATTCGTTCCCAGTGACGTGTCGACCATCCAAGAGGCATCACCGGAAACCTTCGACGTGAAGCGATCGAACGCGTACAGATTGATCGGGTTGCCTGTTAGGGGATCGAACAACGGATCTTGAACCTGCATCCCATCGAAATGCAGAAACAGTCCAAACAGCGGCCGTGAGAAATCAAACCTGACAAATTCGCCTGGCTGAGAAAAACTTGTTTCGACGAACTCGCCCGTGTCCTGCGGCGGCGAATAGACGACGGGAACACTGGCTTGGAAACGATTGTCTGCCGCACCCGACTGCGCGGTCGCTGTCGCCAGCGTGCTGCTCGGTGAAATGGAGATCGTTTCTCCGGCAAGGGTGCCGGTCGTCGCGGAAGTCCAATCGACAAATTCCGTGATCGAGGTGATCGAGAACGTCCCCGATCCATCGTTGTTGCTGTCGGCATCGGCCGTGAACTGACCTCCGGTTCCATCAATGCGCGCCGTATTGACCGGGACTCCGTTGATCGATATCCCGTTGGTCGCCGTCAGGTTGATGTTTCCGCCATTTGAAACGATGGACTGATTCACCGGCATTGCCCCGGTCGTCGAGACCGAGATCTCACCGTTGTTGGTGAAGATTCCGCCTGGCGCGCCAGCCGCGCCAATCGCGAGGTTGCCGGTGTTGTCGAGGAACACGCCGCCGGAATTTGACGCGCGTGCGGAAACGGCGGACGCCGAAGTTTCGAGCGCGTCGTTGAGGACACCGATACCCGATGACGAATCCAGCAGAAGATTTCCGGCTCTGATGTCCGGCCCCGTGCCTCCGCCGTCAGTGATCGAACCGTTCCCGGCAACCAGTTCGACTCTGTTGGTCCCGGCATCTAAGCCAGACACCGAAATCGAGCCGCCCGCAATCGACACGAAGTTAGAAAATGTCGCACTGGTAATTGTCACTGGCCCTATGCTTGGCACCGGAAAGCCCGCTCCACTTCCGGAACCGGGTGGGAGCGAGCCCAATCCACCTCCGGACCCGAGAGGGGGTGGCGGTTCGCCAATCAGGATCGCTGTGAATCCGACTCCCAACGCGGCGATATCCAAATCCGTGATGTCAAACGACGCATCTCCCGGTGTCTCCGATGTGGCCCCAATGTTGATCGCAGCATCTCGCTTGATCGGTGCCAGAGTGAGCATCGACGTGCCCGACCCCGTGACCGAACCGGCACCGCCATTGAAATTCACTTCCTCGCCACACAGCAACGTCGGACCGGGCAGTGACAGGTCCGTGTCGAACGTCTGCGACTTGGACGTGATGATCGCGCCTCCGATCAACTGCGTCTGCCCGGCCGTCACGGAGAAAGATCGCAACGGTAACACGCTTCCCACCGAACCGTTCAAATTCACCATCGCGGTCGCGGCGTTGATGCTCAGCGAGAACAAAGTCGGCGATTCGACGACGTAGGCCCGCGGCACGTTGATGTCACCATCGCTCCAGCGGCCAGCGGGATCGCTCCCGCTCAGAAATGCGGCGTCCCCTTCGTTCGTGCCATCCAGGTTGTCAGGCTCACCTGACTGCCAATTCGAGAACTCGCCACCCACCGAACCGCCCGTTGTTCCGTCGCCGCTCCAAAATTGGACACCGTTGTCCGGTCCCGCGTCCCAAATCCAGTCCCCTTCACCCAAAACATCAGAGGCTCCGATCCAGACATCATTGGTACCGGCTGCGGCTTGCACATCGGTCTGCTCCAATGCCGAGCGGATCGTGACCAAGTGTCCGCCGGGAACATCGAAGCTGGCTTGCATCCGCGCTTCGTCGTACCTCCGTGGAGTTGAGATCAACGTGTAGAGACTCGGCCCCGCGCCGGAATCAACCGGTCCGGTGATCAACACATCGCCGTCGGAGGCACCATCGGTTGTGATGCCCACGTTGTTCGTAATCATCACGTTGCCGAACAACGAAACTTTGCCGCCAGCCGTGGAGATATTGGCTCCCAACCGGATGTTCTCGGCGTTCAACACGACATCCAGGTTGACCGTGGCGACCGACACGACCGCCAATGACTCGATGAGATCGTTGCTGCCAGTGCCGGCATCAATCGTCGGGCTGAGGAAGAAATCCGTCCCGGCTGCCGTCAGTCGGATCACGTCATCACCGTCAAAGGTACTGACGATCAACTGCTTGGCGTTCGGGACGCTGCTGAACGGAATCAGGACGATGTTCGATCCGGAACCAGTCGCTCCAGAAATGCTGGTGAACAGTGTCTGGCCGGGATCACTGACGACAAATCGGCTGCTCGCGCCATCCGCGTGAATGTTCAACAGGTCGGACACACTGCCGAAGGACTCGATGAGCAAGTCTCCTGGCCCCGTCAGACTAATCGTCGTCGGCACGAGCCGGATCTCGAGCGGCTCAATGGCCGGAGCCATCCAGCGGCGCATCTCATGCGGCCGCAAGCGCCGGCGATGCCGAGGCCAGTCGTTCAGAGGTGATCTGGCTCGGCCAGACCAGCCGCACAACCATGAGGTCAGCAACATTGATGTTACCTCAAGCCCGCATGAGGACAGGATCACACAATCCCGCCGATTCTTCCCGAACTTCGCACACGGGAAGCGCACGACCTTTCGCTCGCGTCCTGCAAGAAATAATCGGCTCGGCGCGCGAAACTCTAATGCTCGAAACCGACCCGACGAAAGCGGAAAATCCGACGTGGCTTCCGCTTTGGGTACAACCCGAACAATCGGACACCTTCCGCCTCTCCGATAGGACCGTTGCCATGCCAAGCCCCCCTGTCGGCTTCGGCAGAACCGGACCAGTTTCACCAAAGCGCTCGCGCCGTTTGGGCCGATGCACCTCCTGAGACGTTGGCTGCGGCGGAATCTGCCGGAGCACTTCGTCGCTCAGTTGCTCCGCAACTGAGATTCCCGATGTGTGACCGATCACCGTGAAACGCACCGTTGGAAGTCGAGGGATGTTCGAATGCGAGTCGTGGGAGCGACTCGTCTACGACTGCGTTAGGAAATCATCATGGCTGTTCGCATTCTGATGTTGATCGCGGTGACTGGCTTGTTCGCGACCGCGTGGAGCTCGGATCACCCCGTAGCAGCGACTCGTCGTCTGGCGGCCGAAACTCGCCTGCGGCCTGATCTCCCGCGGCCTGTCGAAAATGCTCAGCAATCGCTCGTTGTCGCAGAGGTCGGCCGAGCCGTCTCCGTTTCAACGGAGTTCGACGTGTCGGTCGCTTTGCTCCCAGAGTTAATTTCGCCTGGCACCTATCGAGTCGTCGATGTTCAAGGCCGAGTCGCCTGGATGAACATTCCCACCGACAACAATCCCGAACGGGCCGCGACCGAACCGCAACCGATTTACTCCACCGAGTCCACCAGCGGCCGCTGGTACTTCGTCCGCGTTGAGGCAACTCCGGTCATCGCGTCACCTCCGGAAGCGACCGCAGTCCGTCGCTGACTGTCGGGAATTGCAATTCGACATGCAGTTCGTCTCGCAACCGCCGATTCGCGCACCGCTTGTTGAGCCGAAATCGTTCCGGCGCATCGGCAGCAAGCTCTTCAAACTGCGGAGGCGGCGCACCGACCTTCTCAGCCAACGCCGCGTAGTACTCTCGACGATGCAACGGCCGATCGTCACAGACCAAGTACGTCACTCCTGGAACGCCACGAGTCTCCGTTGCGAGCACGGCTCGCACAGCATCATCGACGTGAATCAGATTGAGCCACGCCTCCGGGTTGCCGGTCAGCCGGTCTCCATGACGAAGCTGCTCAACACGAGCCAGTAAACGCCCCGGCCCGTAGATACCCGCGAGTCGCAGCACTTTGGCCGTACTCTTGACCTGCCAGACGACCGCTTCCGCATCGCAGCAGATGCAACCGTTCTCTTCCGTTGGCATGGTCGGCGAGGATTCGTCAACGAGTTCGCCAGCATCCTGTCCGTAAACGCTCGTGCTGGAAACGTAGAGAAATCGTTCGCACGTCGATCCGACTTCGTTCAGGACGTTTCTCAGCCCATCGACATAGACCGTTCGCTTGCTGGCTTGAGCCGACCGATCAAAGCCAACCGCGTAGAGCACCGTCTCCGCCTGCGGCAGCTTCCGAAGCGACTCCGGATCAAGCACATCGCCGATGATCGGCTTCAGCCCCAGACTCGCAAATCGCTCGGCATTCACGGTTGATCGCGTCAGCACCCAAACCTCGTCCCCTTGCCGGAGCCACTCCCGCGCGACTCGCTCGCCAAGGTATCCGCAACCAATCAGAAGTTTGCGCATGGAAGTCAGACTTGAAGTAGCGACGTCCTTGTCGGCCTTGGAAACAATTTGATAGGGTGTGCCCGCAATCGCTCCCGCTCCGTGCCGACACGCCCTCCGGACGATAGCAGACCGACACTCGTTTTCTCAGCCTCTCAGAAATCGCTCACCACAGAAACCAACATGACCACGCCCATCCAGTTCCCGAACGAAACCCGATCCAACGTCGCTCGCCAGGCGGTCACTGAATACGAAGCGCTCGCACTGCGGACGTTTACTCCAACCCAAGCGGTGCTTGCGAAGTCGGCGGGAGTCTTCCATTGGACGCCGGAGAATCGGCGGTTGTACGACTACAGCTCCGGCGTGCTGGTCGCGAATTTGGGGCACAATCCGAAGCGCTGGCTTGGTCGGCTGGCCGGCTACATGGGCTGGTCGGCCGAGATGCTCAAGCCCTCGAACGGCTTCGACGACTACTACCCGGCCGTCCCGCTGACGGCATACAACGCGGTCACGGAAATCGAAACCCGCGCGACCGAGCGATTGGTCAAGAGCCTGCAAGCGAAACCCGGCGGCAGCCGGTTGCAGACGGTGATGTGGGCCGCGTCTGGCAGCGAGGCGGTGCAGAAGGCGCTGTGGGCTTGTCTGCATCGGGACGAGTCGCGAGACATCATCCTTGCCACACGCTACGGCTTTCACGGCAAGAAGGGACTCGCCGGAGCCGTCACCGGTTGCGAGACTGATCACGACCGCGACCCGCGCGTGAAGTTTGTCAGCTTCCCGATGGCCGAATGCGATGACGTCAGCAAGTACGGCTCGGCATTCGATCCCGCGCCGTACGTCAACGAACTCGAAAAACTCTCGGCCGAGTACGGCAATCGCCTCAACTGCCTGATCACCGAGCCGTACCTCGGCGGCGGCGGCAGCTATCACCCGCCGCTTGCGTACCTGCAACTGCTGCAGCGCTTCTGCCGAGCACACGACATCGCGTTCATTCTCGACGAAGTCCAAGCCAACTTCGGCCGCTGCGGCCGGATGTTCGCCTTCGAGTCCTACGGCCTCGAGCCAGATTTCGTGACGCTCGGCAAAGGCTTGGGCAACGGCGTCCCGGTCAGCGCGGCCGTCGGCCGAGCGGACCTCATCTCCAGCCTGAAATACGGCGAAGCCTCCGACACCTGGTCCGGCAACCCGCTCGGCTGCGCGGCGGTCCTCGCGACTCTCGACGAGTTCGAGGCCAACCCGATTCTCGAACACACCCGATCGCTCACGACCGAGTTCTTCGATGGCCTCAACCGCCTGAAAGAAACCGGCCTGATCGCGAAAGTCCGAGGCGAACGCGAGGGCCTCGTGTACGGCATCGAATGCGCCGCGCGTGGCTCGCTGACCGCCAACGAAGTCGCCGTTCGCATCGTCGAAGCCTGCTACCTCGGCCTCGGCAACGACGGCATCCACCTGCTCGGCGCGCTGGCCGGCAAAGTGCTGCGAGTCAGCCCACCGCTGACCATCAGCCGTGCGGACGCTAAGACGTCACTCGATCTGCTCTACGACATCTGCCTCAAACTGGCGGAGCGGCTGCCGAAGTAGTCGCATAGTCGGCTCCTGCCGACCGTCATCGGTGGGCTGGAGCGCAGCAATGGCGGGCTACGAAACGGATTTCATTCCGATGTCGTACCGCTAGTTCGTGGTTTCACCTTTTTTCGTCGGCACGTTCCATGAGCGACGTCGTTGCGATCCACGCCAGGAAGTAAGGCTCATCCGCCTGAGCTTGTCGAAGGGCCAGCAGGAACGGCTTGTCGAGCACGAACCGTCGAGGCTTCGGGTGTTCTTCGACCGAATGTCCGTTGTTGCTCACCACTGCCATTTCCGCCACGGAGAGCAGCTCTGCGCCCTTTTCGTCCAGCCGAAAACGGATGGACTGTCGAGCTTCGACAATCGTTCGGGGATCGTCAGAGGTATCGAGCATTCGGCCCACAAGTTCGGTGAACGTGGTCCCCAAGTGAAATCGCAACAGTGGAACTGCGAATTCATCAATCTCCGACAATTTCATTCGTCTGTCGTTGCGCGGTCGCGATCGTTCGATTCGAAGCTTGACCGCCTGCCAGGTCGATTCCAAGGTCGCTTCCGGTCGAACCTTTGCAAGTAGCACGCTGTCACCCTGCTTGGTGGCCGTGATGATTTCCACAACGAAGTCGTCATCGGAAACGTGATCGCGCACCATGACTTGGTCGGCGAGGCCCGGCAACGAAGTTTTCGTTCGGCCGAACGCGACGACGTCCACGGTCGCATCGGACTCCTGAAATTGAAGCGGCTGCGGAAGTCGGTCGAACTGCGTCTCGAACGGAAGATTCTTGTGAAGCGAGGCCTTGAGCCGAACTCCGCCAAAGCTTGGCGGCAATACTGTCGCATCTGGATTGTGCGCGAAGAACTGCAATTCGATGGCCTTCAGCAACCGTGCGCCTTCGGCGGGAGTGATGATCTCTGCGAGAAGCTCGTACGAATCGGATGCCAGTGCGCTCAAGGGGAAACGCCGTGCGTTGAGCGACACTGCTAGCGACGGATTCCCACGCACCGGCACGTCGGTCAACCCACTGTTTGTCTTTTCCAATTCTGCACGCAACCGATCCCAAGCCATTTGCATGGTGGCACACCACAAGACCGTGGAGGTCGAGTCGATTTCGGCATCGGTCGTCGCCACGATTCGCGTTTTCGCGATCGACTCGACGTCGATTTCAGGACCGGGGTCGACGACAGCCGGTTCGTCCGACAGCAATCCGGGCGGCCATTGATCTAACGGAATGACCGCGCTGGCATACTGCGGTGTCAGCAGCGAGTACCAAAGGCCCGGAGTGATTGTCGGATTCACCGCGCGAACCATACCGTCCACAAACAGCGCATGATGGATTCCATGTGCATCGTCGCGACGAATCTGCTCCAGAGCCTGCGACGTCGTCAGGTCGCGAGGCTCCAACCAGTTGATCTCGCGGTCAAGAGCTTCCATCAGCATGACGGTATTGCTAGAGCCGTCCGTCACGTCGCTGACGTTGACGGTGAAATAGGCCGGCCACATGGTGCGACGACCGACAATTGCCAAGAAACTGGATGAGCCTTTGTGAGCATCAGTCGGACAACGATAACACTCTGGCACACGCGCATTTAGACGGCGATTGTGTGCACCGTCCCAAGGCTCGTCGAAGCGATACTCCCGATGCAGCGACTCTTCGCCAAGGAACGGAAGCAACAGCACTCGCCAACTGTGCCAAGCCCGACCATCCGGTCCGATCACATAAGCAGGCGGGAACGAATCGAATCGCTCGTGATAATGCTGGAGCGCCAGCCCGATCTGCTTCAAATGGTCCTTGCACACTGCCCTGTGTCGATCATTCCTGGTTCCGGCCCACCACGAAGCTAGGCCGATGAACAACACAGCCGCCATCGCCAACAATGGCAGCCAACGCGATCGTCGAGCTGATGGATTCGTATCCGTCGTCATGCCCGACACTGTAAAGCCCCAGCTTTGACGTAGAAGGTTGCATCATCGTCAGTCGCGATAGACCTCGCGTCGGTGGCCGCTCTTCACCTGTCTCCCGACACTTCGACAGTATCGCTGTTGCCGCAAATCGCAAGTTTCTGAGACAATCCTTGCCGAGGTGAAACCATTCTCTAGGAGTGTCGAGATGCCGTCAGTCACTCGTCGATATAGCAAGGAAGAATTCGCTCGTCGTGGCGATTTGCTCTACGACAAACTCATTCGGCCGACGTTCGAGCCTATTCACAACGGCCAGTTCGCCGCCATCGACATCGAAACTGGCGAATTTGAAGTCGATGAAAGCGAAATCGCCGCGGGCGACCGGTTGCGCGCCAGATTGCCGCAAGCTCAAACCTGGATGTGCAAGATCGGGTCGCGATACCTCCGCCGGTTCGGCTATCGAGTGGCGCGAAAGGCCGGCTCATGATTCGTGGTCGAGTCGCGAGACACGAAGGGATCGTCCGACTGTCGGTGTTTGGTCGAGCGGGCCATCGTGAGACGATCGAGGCCGTTGTCGATACCGGCTACGACGGTTGGCTCAGCCTGCCCCAATCGTTGATCCACGATTTGGAATTGCCGTGGATCAAATTCGGCCGCGCGGTTCTCGCGGACGGAAGCGAATGCGGCTTTGACATCTATTCCGGCGACATCCTCTGGGATCGTCGTCGGGTTCACATTGAGATTGATGCCAGTGAAGCGATGCCGCTCGTGGGAATGCAGTTGCTCGAAGGTTTTGAATTGACGATGCAGGTTCGGAAAGACGGACCAGTCCTCATCAAACGGATGAAGCCGCCGAGCAAAAAGCTTCGTCGCCGCCGATAACTCTGCTGATCGCCGCATCACACCGCCGCGTCCATCGGCACTCGCGAGGCTTTGATGGCTTCCCATTGTTCGAGATTGTAGAGGACCTCGCGGGCTTGGCTGCCGTTGTAGTCGCCGACGATGCCGTCTTCGGCCATGTAGTCGATCAGCCGAGCGGCTCGGCCGTAGCCGATGCCGAGATGGCGTTGCAGCAGCGAGACGCTCCCTCGGCCTTCGCGGATGATGATCTCGACGGCCGGTTCGTAGAGGTCGTCTTTTTCGCGCGGGCCGCCGCCGGAACCGTCGCCGGTGGCGAGGGCTTTCGAGGCAGCTTGAGCGATCTCGGCGCTGTACTGCGGAGCTTGATCGCCGAAGTGGTCGATGATGCAGTTGACCTCGTTGTCGCTGACGTAGGTCCCTTGAGCACGCACGAGGTTGCTGGTCCCCGGAACGAGGAACAGCATGTCGCCGTTGCCAAGCAGGCGGTCGGCTCCGTTCTCGTCGAGCACCACGCGGCTGTCGGTGCGGCTTGCGACTTGGAACGCGATGCGAGCCGGCAGGTTCGACTTGATCAAGCCGGTGATGACATCGACCGTCGGCTTCTGCGTCGCGAGGACCAGGTGAATGCCGACCGCTCGCGACTTCTGAGCGAGCCGGATGATGTGTCCTTCGACGTCCTTGCCGGAGGTCATCATCATGTCGGCCATCTCGTCGGCGACGATGACGATGTACGGCATCTGTTCTGGGATCGAGTCCGCCTCGGCGCAGTCGGCGGTCAATCCGCAGCGACGCAGGACTTCCTCGTGCGTCATCGCGTTGAAGCTGTCGAGATGCCGCACTCCGACGCGAGCGAGCAAGTCGTATCGCTCCTCCATCTTGTCCACGGCCCACGCGAGGACCGCTTCGGCCTTCTTCATGTCAGTGATGACCGGGTGCATCAGGTGCGGAATCCGTTTGTACGGCGACAGCTCGACCATCTTCGGGTCGATCATCAGCATCCGCACCTGGTCCGGGCTGCGTGTCATCAGGATCGACAGGATCAGCGTGTTGAGGCAAACGCTCTTGCCCGTGCCGGTGCGGCCCGCGATCAGCAGGTGCGGCATCTTGCAGAGGTCCATGACCATCGGCCGCCCACTCACGTCCTTGCCGAGAAACAGCGGGATGCGCTTCTTCTCGATGTCTTGCGGGCAGGCTTCGATCAGCTCGCGGAGGCGGACCATCACCTGCTTCTCGTTCGGGACTTCCACGCCGACGGTGTTTTTGCCGGGGATCGGCGCGACGACGCGAACGGCCGGGACACGCAGCGCGATCGCGAGGTCGTTCTCCAACGCCACGACCTTGTTGAGCCGCAAGCCCGCTTCCAGCGACAGCTCGAACTGCGTGATGACCGGGCCGGTGTCGATCTCGTTGACCTTCACGTTCAGACCGAACTCTTGAAACGTCTTTTCGAGCGTGACCGCCGCGATCTGAGCCTTCTTCGCCAGCTCTTCGTACGGGAACTCCGCCGGCTGTTCGAGCGATTCGAGGCTCGGCAGGACGTACTGCGAGCCGTCCGCTTGCTGGCTCCCCGCTTCGAGCTGCGCGATGACTTTGTCCCGATCAGTCGTGACCGTCACAGGCGGATTGACCTTGATCGGCAACCGCTCGCCGTCGGCCATAGTGGAGCACGTTTCCAACGTGCTCGCTTCTGCTGAGACTTCGCTCAGCGCCGCCGCGATCTCCGCGTTCATCGAATCGAGTAGACCGACCGCGCTGACGGCCGCTTCCTCGGCGCTGGTCGGCTTCACAGACTCCGCCAGCACTTCTTCCAAGGGGACCGACTCGCGCACTGCGAGCGGCGCTTCGAGCTTCGGCTTCACAGACTTCTCGACCACCGGACGTTTGGCTTTGCCGAACGCGATCCAGTTGACGAGCCACATCGGCGCGGCGACACAATCGAGCGCCGCATCGATGAACAGCACGTCTCCCGCGAGCAGCAGTCCCGACGCCGCGCACGAGCCGAGCACGATCATCAGCCCCGCCTTCGAGAACAGAGGCTGCATCAGCGCGACACCCCAAGCTCCGACGTACCCGCCGCTGCCGACAATCTGACCGCCGCCGAGTCCCGGCATCAACAACTGCAACCCGACGCAGACGGCGATCAGCAGCAGCGACCAGCCGAACGCGACCGCTCCCCAGCCTTCAACTTCGCGTCGCGAGAACAGCCGCACGTCGATCGCCAGCAACGAGAGCCAAACGAAGTACGCGCCAAGCCCCGCGACCGCTCGCAACCCGTAGGCGAGATACGCTCCGAGGTTCCCCATCCAGTTGTGAGCCACCGCGCGCACCGGGTACGTCTGCGTCGCCGGAGGATCGGCCGCATCCCAGCTCAGCAAACACAGCCCCAGGAACATCACCGCGCCGAACAGCACCAGCGCCAGGATGTCGTCCCGAATTCGTCGTAGATCCAAGGATTTTCCCATCGTGCCAAAGGCTACCCGCCAAACTTGAACGAGAACGGCGAAGTCGTCCCGCCACATTGCAAAAAAGCCACACGCCGCGCGACTCAACGCATCGCAGCGGTCGAACCAACCGGCGAAAGACTTCCGGTCGTGACGATCGTGCCGTGGCGGAAATGAGTTGCCGAGGCTCCCTGTGTGTGAGTTTTGAAGTTGCGTTTTTAGCCACGAAGTGGCGATGGAATTCAGCCGGGGGCGAAAGCCCCCGGAAATATGACGCGTGATTCCTCAAGCCCCGGAGGGGCGAAGTTGACGTTCCAGCGTCGCCCCTCTGGGGCTTGAGGAATTCAACGTTCAACAAACCGGGGGCTTTCGCCCCCGGCTTTATTCCGTCGCCGCTTCGCGGCGAAGAAATGCGCTACATCAAAAGGCGTGAGCCAACTCCCCTTGACTCAATGACGTTTGTACGCGAGCGTCCCGCTCAATGACAGTTGTCCTTGAGTCAGGGAGGCGAACGATGGCGGCCAGAGCAGCGTTATCCAAAGGAGAAATGGAAGTGGCGCGGGTCTTGGCAGACCTGAAGAAGGCCACCGTCCGGGAAGTCCACGAGTCGTTCCCCGTCGAGCGGGCGATCGACTTCACGACCGTGCAGACGTACCTGCGGCGGCTCGAAACGAAGGGCTATGTGACGGCCGAGCTGGATGGGCGGACTCGCGTCTACACGCCGCGAGTCAAACTGCGGACGGTCATTCGCGAAACACTCGACGACCTGATCGACCGGCTGTTCGGCGGTGAGGCGCTGCCGCTGGTCCGGCATCTGATCGAAGAGCGGGGTGTCAGCGACGACGAACTGGCTGAGCTGCGGCAGTTGATCGAGCGGTTGGGGAAAGGGCGGACGTAGTGCGTGCATGTAACCCGACGCGTTAGCGAGGGCGAGCGTTCCAGAAGATGACGGAATTGGAGTCTGTGAAGCGTTCGCCCTCGCTGACGCTTCGGGTTACTTGAACTCAACGGAGGCTTGGTCATGGCGGATTGGATGCCGGTGTTGGTGGCTCAGGCTTGGCAAGTGACGTTGTTGATCGTGGCGGTGGCGTCGATCAATCGGTGGGCGGGGAAGTCTCGGCCGCATCTGGCGCACGCGTTGTGGCTGGTCGTGCTGGTGAAGTGCGTGACTCCGCCAGTGTGGAGCAGTCCCAGCGGGTTGTTCTGCTGGTTGCAGCCGGCTCGCGAGACGATTCGGGAATCGCTGGCGGTTGAGCCGCCGTTGCGAGACTGGAGCGAATTGGTCGCAACAGCTCGTCACTCACAGAATGTGGAGGCGGCTCCTCACGAAGATGCTGGGGTGGAATCCGACGTTGAGGCGGAGGAGTTGTTGCTCGGCCTCGGCGACGTCAGCAAACCGGTGGCGGAGTTGCCATCGCCCGTCTCAACGGACAAGGTCGATTGGCCGCATGTGCTGCTCGGCGCGTGGGCGTTCGCGTGTCTCGTCGTCATCGGTGTCGCGGTTGTCCGTTGCTTGCGATGCTGGCGGATGCTGCGGAATGCTCCGCAGCGCGAGTGCTTGGTGTTGTCGGAGCAATTGGATTCACTCGCGAAGAAATTGGGACTGCGTCGTCGCGTGCGATTGATCGTGACCGAGAGCCGGCTCGGTCCGGCAGTCATCGGCTTGTTCCGCACGACGGTCCTGCTGCCGGCGCTGATTGTTGATCGACTGGAGAATTCGGTCCGTAGGATGGCCGCCCCCGGCCGTCCTGCATCTTTCGATACTCAAACGCGGACGGCCGAGGGCGGCCATCCTACATCGCCGCTCACTCCGATCCTCGCTCACGAGTTGTTGCACATTCGGCGAGGCGACTTGTGGGTCGGGTTGTTGCAGACGTTGGCTCAGGCGGTGTGGTGGTGTCATCCGTTGGTGTGGTGGGTGAACCGGCGGACGACTCGCGAGGCGGAGCGTTGCTGCGATGAAGAAGTGCTCGCCGAGTTGGGCTGTGATCCGGCGGCGTACGCGCGAGCGTTGGTCGATGTGCTGGAACTCAAACGAGAATTGAAACCGGTCCCTGTGTTCCCCGGCGTTCGTCCGGTGGAGGTCACCTCACAACGATTGGAGCGAATCATGCAACTCGGACAAGGATGTCAGAGACGAACCCCGTGGTGGTGCTGGCTGCTCGCCGGACTTGCCGCCGCCGCAACCTGGCCCGGAGCGGCCTTCGTGGTCACGGCCGAAGACGGACAAAAGCTTGAGTCGCCGAAGTCGGCCGAAACGACTCGAAAAGTGATCCACGGAACCGGCGTCAATTCGGATGCGGGTGTCACTGGCGAGGTGGTCTTGGAATCATCCTCAGACAAGCCCGCAGCCGTCTCACAGGATTCGGACAAAGTGCGTGCCGAGGAGTTTTGGCCGGCGCTCCACGCTTGGATTTCGGTCCTGGGTCCGATTCCCGATGGGAACATCGCCGAGATTCGCGTCGAGGGAAATCGTCTGGTCTCGACCGAGGAGTTCCTCGCAATGATCCAATCGAAACCCGGTCAGCCGACCAACGCAGAGCAGCTCCGAAAGGACGTGAAAGCCCTTCTGGTCACTCGGCGGTTCACGGCGGTGTATCCGCAGGTCAGAAAGTCGGACAAAGGACCAGTTTTGGTCTTCCGCGTCTTTGAGCGAAGCGTGCTCGAACAGGTGGAGTTTTCGGGCAACAAACTGATTGCCACCGAGGATCTCGAACGGGTCGCGAAACTCAAAGTCGGAAGCCCCTTCGACGTCAGCGACTGTAGTAAAGCCACTCGCCGATTGACCGAACACTACCGGTCGAATGGCTTTTCGACGGCAATCATTTATCCCAAGTTCGAACCGACAAAAGGGGATCAGCTTCGGGATTACAAGGTCATCTTCGTGATCGTCGAAGGAGCCAAGGGGAAAGTGCCTCCGCCGTTAATGACTGAAAAATCGGTCGGCAATGGTTCCAAACTCGAACTCGATAGTTTGGGGCAGCTTTCATGGCAGCAGGGTTCGTGGTTTGTCGCCGTGTTGCCTGCTCCGGGGACGAAGTTGATCGACACCGGCGAATTGCCGAAAAAGTTTCGCTCGGACGGACAGGCGAAGGTGTTCTTGTCGAAGATCGCACAGGGATTCAACAGCAAGGACCAGATTGTCATGTCGGCCGATGAATTCGAGTTGTTTGCCGCCGAGCATGGCCAGCAAATTCGACTCGGCGGCGGAGTGCATCTGAATGGAAGCGGATTTCAGGCCAACTGCGATTCGCTCGTGTTGAGTTTGTCTCGTGGCGATGAAGCGGCTGGCATCGAGCCACAGAATACGGCCTTGCTCGGTCAGGCGCGGCTGCGGCGGCAAGTGAATGGCGAAAGAACAGAACTCAAGGCGGAGCAAATCCTGCTGTATCTGAATGGGACGGCGATCACGCAGATACAGCAAGACGGCAACGATTGTGTCGTCACGTTGCGTGATCCTCCGGTTCGAGATGCCGCCCTGATTCAACAAGGGCGATCCATACTGGCCTTCGCCAAGCCAGAGAAAATCGTGTCGGTCCAATTCGACAACGTCCCGTTGAAAGACGCGATCAAGCAGTTGGCCCAATCGGCAGGCCGTAATATCGTGCTCGACAAGCAGGGGCTAGAGGACGAAGGGCTGATGCAACGCGAGCCGGTCACGTTGTCCGTCGATCAAGTCAAACTTAGCTCCGTGCTGACATTGCTGCTCGATCCGTTGAAGCTTGGCTATCACGTCGAGGAGAGTGGCACGATCGTAGTGACGAGCAAGCAGCGACTGAAAAAGCAGCTACTGAAAGGGGAGCCGGTGGTCGTCGCCTACGCGGTGGGTGATTTGACGCCGCTGATTCCAAGGCGAGTAACGGTCAACCTGACTGCGGATCAGGGTGTCGTTGCCGAAACCTCAAAGCCGGGTGAGCCAGCGAATTCGATGAAGCAGCAACTTCATGAGTTGACCAATTTCATCGAGTCCACTTGTCAGCCCGACTCGTGGGAGCATGTCGCCGGAAACGGTTCCATCAAGGTCAATGAGACGACGCTCAGTTTGGTCGTGCGGCAGACGCAGGACGTGCATCGTGAAATTCGGGATCTGCTGGAAGAAATGCGTCGTCAACTCGACCTCCAAGCGGCCTTGCAGGTCGAGACACTGACGGTCCCCGCTGATTTCTGGAGCAAGGTTGGCAAGAACTTCGATGATCCCGAAGCCAATGTCCCGCCGAGCCCTCAATCGGAGGACAAGTACGGACCGCGTCGCTTGGCTCGGCTGACCAAGAAGGAAGCGGCGTTGCTTCGGAGTCTCAGCAAGATCGAGAGTGCTCCCAAAGTGACGCTCTTCAGCGGGCAAGAATTGGACATCCACTTTGGTGGCAAGTCCCCCATGCGGTTGGGACTGAAGCCGGTCGTCACGACGGACCGTGCGGCGTTGCGAGTACAAGCTGTCGCGGTGGATTCGGCAGCCGACTTCGACCTCTCGGACATCAATGCGGTACGCCTCGAATCGGGACACTCGCTGCTGCTCGATGCAACCGAGTTGTCGCCAGCGGTTCTGATCCCCACCGACCGGTTGGTGAATCCACATGTCCCCTTCAAGGCGGTCTTCGGCGCGCCGAAACCCGCCAACCCCGGCCACCGCACGCTGCTGCTGATCACCGGCCAGGTCGTGATTGTCGAAGAAGAAGAGGTTCTCCTTGGGGTTCCCCAGTAACCTCGCGAGCCTGCATTCGTCATGGGTGGCACAGCTTGTTTCAAGCTGTGTGCGCAGCATCGGAAACCATGGAGAAGTCGTTCAATGAACATTGGACGCTCATCCTGGAAGCCGTGCCAACTCACTGTTTCCAATACTTTCGGCACACAGCTTGAAGCAAGCTGTGCCACCCAATTCTCGGCGGTCATCCATCCGGCTGTTGAGCGAACAACGGCTGGCCTTCAATCGGTCGTGCGACGAACAGGAACGTGCCGGTGCCGGTCGCGACGAGCACTCCGGCGGCAGTGCGGATCTCGCCGCGAGTGACGGCCGTTTGCCGGCCGGAGTGCTGGACTTCTCCGATGATCGTCAGTGTCTCGCCGGTCCACGAGGGGCGGATGAAGTTGACGTTGAGCTGCGCGGTAACAGCGCTCTGATCGTCTCGGCAGAGCGTTGAAACCGCTCGGCCCATCGCCGTGTCGAGCAGCGTGGCGACGACTCCGCCATGCAGGATGCCGTGCGTGCGGAGGTGTTTCTCAGCGACAGTCAGCCGCCACGTCGCGCGACCCTTCTCGGACGACACTGGCTCGGCATGCAAGCTTTCGAGAAACGGGCCGAGCGGCCATGAGTCCACCGGCAGAGACGGCTTCGTGTTGTTCGGCATGTGAGATTCCTTGAGTCGGTGGCATCGGAGACGCGAGACCAGCACGACGCGCCAGCGAGTGGTTCGTTTCAAACGATCACTCGCTGGCGCGTCGTGCTGACGGATCGATCCCTGCTGTGCAATGATGGTCATTCCGTGACAGCGGGACTAGGCTTCGCGGCCCATGACCGGACTGTCTCCGTTTCCCGATGAGTCGTCGCTGCTGCGAGCACTTCGTGCGTCGCCGCAGTTATTCGAGGCGATTGCTCACCCCGACTCGAAGGAGACCGAATTCCATTTGCAGCAGCGACTGCGAGACGAGTTCCCGGTCGAGATGGTCGTTGCCGCGTTGACTCTGCAAGACATCCGCCGGAAAGCTGCCGCTTCGGAGAAATTCTCGCGAGCCGATCGAATGTGGCTCACGCCGACCGGACTTGAACAGGCGACCTCGGAGCCGATCGCGCGACACAAGGCGAAACGATTCAGCGGGTCGGTTTGGGATTTTTGCTGCGGCATCGGCGGCGATTCACTCGCACTGGCCGAGCGATGCGAAGTCCACAGCGTCGATCTCGATCCGGCGATGTGTCTGCGAACGGAATGGAACGCGGAGGTCTACGGCGTCCACGAACGGGTTCGCACCGCCGTCGCCGACGTGTCACTTCCCGGCGATCGCACGGGGCAGTTACACATCGACCCGGATCGTCGGCCGGGTGGGCAACAGCGGATGCGGCGCATCGAGGACTGCTCGCCGAACCTCGACGTGCTGCGGGCGTTGATGTCCGAGTTCCGTGGCGGCGCGATCAAGCTCAGCCCCGCTAGCAATTTCGGCGGCAAATTCTCCAACGTCGAAATCGAACTGGTCAGTCTGTATGGCGAGTGCAAAGAGGCAACGATTTGGTTCGGCGAACTCGCGGGGGATCAGCCGTTCCGAGCGACGTCGCTGCCATCGGGCGAAACGATCGCCTCCGACCCGTTGTCCGCGCGAGTCGACATCACGTCGCCGCGAAGATTCGTCTTCGATCCCGACCCAGCGATCGTTCGCGCCGGCTTGTTGGACGTGCTCGCCGAACGACTGCAACTCACGCGGCTCGACGATGCCGAGGAGTATTTGACCGGTGATGAGCCGCTTCGCTCGCCGTGGTTGCAGACGTTTCGCGTGCTGGAGGTGATCCCGAACAACGACCGCGAGGTGCGTGCTGCGTGTCGCCGCTGCGAATTCGGTTCGGCCGAGATCAAGTGCCGGCACTTGCCGATCGAGGTCGAACGTGTCCGCCGAAAGCTGCCGCTGGAAGGCCCACGGGCCGGCGTGCTGATCTTCGCTCGCGTGCTCGGCAAAGCGCAGGTGATTGTCGGCAAGCGAAACTAACCCGGCGCGTCAGCGACCATTTCCCGCCACCGCCCCTGTGGCGGTGGTTCAACGGCCTTTGCGCTACAGAATCCCCGAGCGATTCCAGTAGCGCAAAGGCCGTTAAACCCCTGGGGCTGGCCCAGGGGCGAGTAGATCACAAGCTCGAAGCGTGCGGCATCCTTGCCGGCATCGAACGTCCCTGTTCGACGCTTCGCGGACACAACGTAGACCGGTCACTCCGTGACCGGGACATTCGAGTCACGGAGTAACTCGTCGACGATTAGAACACATCGAGAATGAAGTGGTGGCCGCGGTGATACGGCTGCTCGGTGCCGTAGAAGTTGTACCAACTCTTGTTTTGCACCGGGATTCGCTGCTGGGGGTTGTACCGGTAGTACAAACTGTCGTTGCTCCCTTGCGGGCGCTGGAAGTTGTGCGGGTAGTACAAGTACGGGTAGTAGTTGAACCGGTTCCAGTCGGTCGGTTGCCCACGTCCGGCAGCCTGAGCGGTCGAGCCGCCAAACTGCGTCGCGGCGAGAACCGCCAAACAGATCAATCCAGTCGTCAGCAATCGTCGCAGCATGATCCGCGTGCTCCTGAAGTCCGTGAGTTGGACAAAGTGTCTGATTCTTCATCGGCATCGGCACGACCCGCACCGCAAGAAAAATCGACAGAGCTTCGCGCACCGGCAAACTCTTCCGCTTGAGCCGTTCGGCGGATCAGGCGTAACGTCCCGCTCGATGTGGGGCACGTTTTCAACGTGCCCGTTCTAGCGGGGTTTGAGCACGATGAAATCGTGCTCCACGTCTCAAACCTGATTTCGGATTTCGGCATGGCCACAAACCTTCGAGTTTTTCTCCTGATCTTGTTTGTGGCGATCTTCGCCAAGGCCGACGATCTGCCAAACGGTTGGGAAGGGGCGATCAAACCTGAGCATGTCCGGCCGCACGTCGAGTTTCTCGCCAGTCGGGACCTGGCGGGCCGATCCGGGGCCAACTCCGCCAAGGCCGCCGACTACCTGGCCAAACAATTCCGCGACTGCAAACTGCAACCGCTGTTCGCGGACGGCTCCTTCGACCAGCCGATTCCGACCTCGGCCGAAGTGGATTCGTCGGACGAAAGCCCGCGCATCGTCGGCCGCAACGTCGGTGCCTGGCTGGAAGGGAGCGATCCGAAACTGCGCAACGAGTTGATTGTGATTGGAGTTCACTTCGATCACCTCGGCACTCGCGGCGGAAAAGTCTTTCGTGGAGCCGACGACAACGCCAGCGGCACAGCGATGATGCTGGAGGTCGCTCGGCAGTTGGCTGTCGCGAAGCAACGGCCGAAACGGAGCATCGTCTTCGTCGGCTTCGATCTCGAAGAGCAACTGCTGTGGGGCTCCCGCTGGTTTGTCGCGCATCCGCCGTTTGAACTGGACCGAGTCAAGCTCTTCATCACCGCCGACATGATTGGCCGGTCGCTGGGGGATTTGCCGTTACCGACGATCTTCGTCATGGGGAGCGAACATGCGCCGCGGATGAAGCTGCTGCTGGACGACGTCGGTTCGCCGCGCGGGTTGGAAGTCGCTCGGCTGGGGATCGACTTGATCGGCGTGCGCAGCGACTACGGCCCGTTCTGGAACGAAAAGATTCCGTTCCTGTTCTTCTCGACCGGCGAGCATCCCGACTACCACACGCCGCGCGACGTACCGGAGAAGCTCGACTTCGACAAGATCGCTCGCGTTTCGAGCCTCGTGTTGAAGCTGGTCGAGGCGACCGCGAACGCCGATGGTGCTCCAGAATGGACCGACGAAGTCCAGCCCAACATCGACGAGGTCAAAGCCATCCACCGCATCACCGACCTGCTGCTGCAAGCCGGCGAAAAGAAACCGCTGACCGACCTGCAACGGCTGATCGTCACGCAGGCTCAGAACAAGTGCCAACAGATTCTCGACCGCGGTACATTTACCGCCGACGACCGCAAGTGGCTGATCCGCATCTCGCAGTTGCTGCTGCTGTCGGTGTTCTGAAAGATTTCCAGCTCAGGAGACGACTGATGCCTCATACAACCGACACCGCGTTTCAGATCATGGCCTCGAACTGCCGCTTCGGGAGCGGCATCACACATGAGGTCGGCATGGACTTGGTCGATCTCGGCGCAAAGCGCGTGCTGCTGGTGATCGACCCCGCCGTGAGACGAGTGGCGACTGGCTCAGTCGTGCAGCAGTCGCTGGAAGACAACAAGCTCGACTTCGCCGTGTTCGACGCGATCGAGATTGAGCCGACCGACACGAGTTTTCTCGCCGCCTCGAAGTTCGCGACCGAGGGAAACTTCGACGCGATTCTGGCTGTTGGCGGCGGCAGCACGATCGACACGGCCAAAGCGGCGAACGTCTTCGCGACGCATCCGGCGGACTTCCTCGACTACGTCAACGCTCCGATCGGCAAAGGGAAACCGGTGCCGGGACCGCTCAAGCCACTGATCGCGATTCCGACAACGGCCGGCACCGGCAGCGAGACGACCGGCGTCGCGATCTTCGATCTCGTTTCGCGCCGAGTGAAAACCGGGATCGCGTCGAAGTACGTCCGACCGACGCTCGGCATCGTCGATTGGGACAACACGCGGACTCAGCCGCCAGCCGTCGCGGCGAGCGCGGGGTTGGACGTGCTCAGCCACGCGCTCGAAAGCTACACCGCGATTCCGTACGACCAGCGAGTCCGACCCGCTCGGCCGTCGGAGCGGTCGGCCTATCAAGGCTCGAACCCGATGAGCGATGTCTGGGCGCTGCGAGCACTCGAAATCGTCGCCGAGTTCCTGCCGCGAGCGGTCGCCGACACGAGTGACGACGAAGCTCGGATGCAGATGATCCTCGCCTCGTCGATGGCCGGCATCGGCTTCGGCAACGCCGGAGTCCATCTGCCGCACGCGATGGCGTACCCGGTTGCCGGAATGGTCCGCGAATTCCGTCCGGCTGGCTTCGCGACCGATCACGCGATGGTGCCGCACGGCATGTCGGTGATCCTGCACACTCCGGCGGTCGCGCGGTTCACAGCCGCGACGTCGCCGCAACGCCACTTGCTGGGGGCCAAGGCGTTGGGTGCCAACATCTCGCGAGCGAATCCCGCCGACGCGGGACGCATCCTCGCGGATCGCGTGATCCATTTCATGCAGACTCTGAAGATGCCGCACGGGCTGAAGGAGGTCGGTTACGGCTCCGCCGACATTCCGGCCTTGGTTGAGGGGACGCTGGCTCAGCAACGGCTCATCAAACTCTCGCCGGTTGCGACCGGGGCTGAGGAACTCGGACGAATGTTCGAGGATTCGATGGTGATCTGGTGACTGTGATTCGTTACTCAGTGTGTCCCCATCCCGCCCCTTCTCCCTTCGGGAGAAGGTGGCCGAAGGCCGGATGAGGGCCGCGAGCGAATGTCGAACGCTTCAAGACCGCAGGCTCCCTCACCCCGGCCCTCTCCCCAAGGGGGGGGGAGAAAAGACGGAGCACGGCCGCGCTCTCCGGCAATCGCCACGTTGCTTGGAGTGCGGGGGACGCTCCAATACCATGCCCCGCTCTATT
>SYJG01000544.1 GCA_005798445.1 Planctomyces sp. | reverse complement strand
TACGAACGTCTGAAAGCTCGGAATCCTCAGAAGCCCAAGATTTCGGTGGTGGCCGCGATGCGTCGCCTCAGTATCCGCCTGTGGCACAAAGCTCAAGCGGCCCGCGTTCGTCTTGCGTGCGACACTACTTCGCGTTCTTCCTCACCCCCAACAGCGACAAGCGTTCTTCCCGCCGCCCCGAGTTGATGGTCATTGAGAGTCCGTCATTGAGAGGATCTTCGTTGCCAGTCAGTGTGTTTGTCGTATGTGTTGCTCGTTGTTCCGGTCCCTCACGAATTCAGATATTCCCGGCGGTCGAAACCGCCACCTCGGATCACGATGGAGACGCGTCCGTCCACTCGCTGGGCCACCCCCGTGCGCCAGTCTGTTCCGTCTCCCGCGTCTCGTTGAACTGGTCTCTTCCCTCACCGGAAGACGACACGAATAGCAGCCTGCTCGTGAATTCCGTCCCAACTCCCCTTCACCCATTTGACAAACCGCCACATAGCAGCGAGTGATCGACACGTTTGAGGATTGCCTGTCTTCCGCCGCGACCACTCGCTGGCGCGTCGTGCTGGGTTGAAAACTACGGCGCGGCGGCGAGCGTCTTCTTCCAATCGGAATACAGGCTGCTTTCGCGGTAGCGGCTGAACGAGCGGCCGGCTCCGACGAACAAGAATTGCATTCCGTTCTTCGTGCCAGAGAGAGCCAGTTCGGACGTCGAGCCGAGCGCGAATTCGGTGGCTCGCATGCGGTGGCTCGATGCTTTGTTCGGGCGTTGCCCTTCAAAGACGATCTTCTTGGCGGTCGAGGTTGTGTCGTCGATCCCCCAGAACTTCGCGAAGCTCTTGGGATCGGTGACGCTGGTGGCTGCGCGACCGCTGGCACCCACCCATTTGGAGACGGTGTAGATATTGTTGCCACCCGACCACGAGCGATTTTTGTTGGAGTTGTCGGCGGTCAAGAACGATTGGCCGATGCCATCGGTTTTAATCAGGCAGCCTTCCGCCGTGACCGCAATCGGTGTCGCAACGGACGGAGCGTGAACGACATTCGTTCCCTGCAAGGTGCAGTCGCGGATGGTCAGCTTCGTGTCCGCCTCTTTCGCCGTGGCATGCTTCACGACCGAGAGGCATTGATCGCTGAACAACAACGAGTTCTCGACCTCGACCTCTTGTGTACCGTTGGCCGCGAGTTCAATCGCGGCTCGGCCACCGCCGAGCAGGCAGTTCTTCAAGCGAACCTGAGCGGCACCGGTCACTTCGATCAGCGCGGCACCCTTGCGGCCCTCCTCCGTAATTGAACAGTTCAGCATCCGCACGGAGCCGCCGGTCACTCGCAGCAGAGTCCATGAGACCGTGGAGCCGATCTCCGGCGGATCGAACTCGAACTTCAGTCCTTCGAGCGTCACGGATGCACCGGACGTCTTCAACATGTACCGAGCTTCCGGGTCTTTGTCCGGCCGCGATCGCACGCCGCGCGAATCAAATCCGACGTCGTAGACGAAGGTCGGCAAATAGCCGTGTCCCGCTTCGATGGCGAGGTTCTTGTCGAGCGTGACGTGCGGCATCTTGAACGGCCCGTCCCCTTCGATTCGCAGAGTCTCTCCGGGCATCGCCGCCTTGATCGCTTCTTCGAGCGTCGCGAAGCGCGGCTTGTCCGCTCTGCCGCTGAGCACGAATGCTTTCTCCGGGTCCCCTTCCAGCAGCCGCGAGATGTCGCTGCCGAGGTTCGCTTTCCGTAGGAACAGAATCGCGAAGGCGGTTTGCGAGAGTCCTTTGTCATTGTGCTCGGCAGGCCAAGAGCCATCGGGCGTCTGCGTTTTGATGAGGATGTCGGCTCCCTTTGCGTACCAATCGACGCCGCCGATTTTCTCCAAACCCAGCAGCACGCCAAGCCGTTCGATCGTCCAGAGGAAGTACCGCGCTTGATCGCCGCTCTGCACGAACTCGCCCGCCTTCGTCAGTCCCTTGGCGAAGGTCGGGTCCTTCAAGAGCGTTGAAGCCTCATCGGCTTTCTCGGCAGGTTCCACTGCGGGTTCTTTTTTTTCGTCCGGCTTGTCCTCTTTCTTTGGTTCGGTCTTCTTCGTTGTGCCGGTCGTCGATTTCTTCGAGCCGCTGGTTCCCGGTTTGGTTTTGTCGTCGCCGCCACCGAGTTCACGTTGTTCGAGTTCCTTGCGAAGCTTGTTGGCTCGGGCGACCGTCAGCGAGAACAACCCAGCGAACGTCATCGCCGACCCAGACGGATTCGGAGCCGCCGCTTTGTCACCCGAATTCGCAACGGCCGACGTGTAGGGCCAGCCGCCGTCGCTGTTCTGAGTCGTCTTGAATCGCCGAGCCACCGCCGCCATCGGCTGGTCGATGTCCATGCCAGTCCTCGAAGCGGTCCATAGGCCGAGCACCGCGAACTGCGTGCAACTGTTGTCGCCGACTCCTTCGGGAGCCTTCGGCCGCGACTCAGGGTTCGTCAGGGTCAGCGACGTGACCTTTGCCGGACAGGTGTAGCTCCAACCGCCTCCAACGTTTTGGCCTGCGATCAGCCGCGCACCGAGATCGCGAATCATCTGCTTGTTGCCGTACTCGTCCAACCGCGACAACAGCACAATCGCTAGCGCGATGTCGTAGGTCGAACCAAGTTCCTTCGTGTTCTTTTTGACGTACCGATGCCCCTTCTCGATGACCTGGTCCGATTGCGGAATTCCGTTTTCCAGCAAGGCCAGCGTGCAGAGCGCGGTGATCCCCACCTCATGGCCGGCAAATTCCCAGCTCCCCTCATCGAGCTGCTTCGACTTGAGGAACTCCACCCCCTTCAGCCGTGCCTGAGTGATCTGCGATTCGTTCGGTGCTGGAGCTTGCGACCAACCGAGCGTCGGCAATAGAGCGACGATCAAGCAGAAAGAGCCAACGATTCGCATCACCATGATTGAGCCTCAGTTCGGAATGGGGAATTCGGAAGTCGGAAGTCGAAAGGCAGCGTCGTTGGTTCTTCCCGTTCCGACTTCCGCCCTCCGAATTCCGACTTCTTTCAGTACCTCGGCAAGCTCGGATCAATCTCGACCGCCCATTGGTCGATGCCGCCCGCCATGCTTTGAGCCTTGGAGAATCCTTGCTGCCGCAGCCAATTGGCGACTCGCAAGCTGCGACCGCCGTGATGGCAATGGATGACGATGTCGTCCTCGCGGTGCGACTCCAGTTCCGCGAGTCGATTCTGAATCTCGCTCATCGGCAGCAGCGTCGCTTGTTGGATGGCAACGGTTTGATGTTCGTTCGGCTCGCGGCAATCGAGGAAGACAAACTTGTCCCCCGACGACAACCGAGCCATCACTTGAGCACACGTCACTTCGACCGGGACAGAATTTTGCGGAACAGACATGCTGACAACAACACCTTTCGGATTCGTGGTTGAGTCACGCCTCGCGGCAGAAAATCGAGGCGGATTGTAGGATGCTCGTACCGTTTCAGGGAACGACGCGGCGGAATGCAACAAACTCTGGCGGCTTGCTTGAATCTCCCCAGCCAGCCGTTACCGTTGCGGCAATTTGCGCGCGACAATTTGCGCCAAAGGGAGTATTTTGAGGTTCGCCCCGACAAACTGAGGACGTCTCCGTGCCGCGACGAAATGACATTCACAAGATTCTGATCATTGGCTCTGGCCCGATCGTCATCGGGCAGGCGTGTGAATTTGATTATTCGGGAACGCAGGCGTGCAAGGCTCTGCGGGAAG
>SYJG01000543.1 GCA_005798445.1 Planctomyces sp. | reverse complement strand
GTCACTGCGGCGTTTCGGAGCTTCCGGCTCAGGTGCGTGGCCGGGCTTCGGCATGTGCGTGTGACCGTGCGGAGTTGTGTGCGTGAGTGAAGACACGGAGTGCGGGCGATCCAAGGTCGCAGACGGAGGCATTTCGAATCAGTTCAGTCGGAGAAAAAGGAACGGGTGGGCCAAACAGAGGCGGCTCAAAGGGGCGGGGAGTCTAACAGTCACTTTCGTGGGTCGAAAGGCGATCTCTCGCCCAAACCCTGTGAAAACCGCGATTACCTCGTGCGATTCGGCGGATTGTCACGGCTGGACGACGTTCGCGGTCTTCGGATTTAGTCGTGCTTCCGGTCGAGGCGGCTCGAATGCACCGCGAGGATGAAACGTCATCGAGTCTTTTTCGATCGCCTGCCGAGGCATCGTGCGCTGCAATTCGGAGCCGGCCGGCCGGTGGTCGACAGACGGTGCGATCGTCTCATCGGGGAATGGGTTGTGGTAGTTCCAGATCGCTTTGTCTTGCTCAATCGAGCGCGGAACCAAGTCTGGAACTCGAGTGAACTGCGGATGGCAGCCACTCAATCCGGTGACGCACATGGCAGCAATCAGACATCGGTGGAGCAACTGCATGCGAAGTGGCTCTTGGAGTGGAGTTCGCTTGGTATTCGTTTTTGAAACGCAGAAGTCCTGGAGACATTCCCCTCCGAAACTCTGCGAAGCCTCTGCGATTCCACTCTAGTTCCAAACGCGAGAACGGGAATAGACAGCTTTGTTTTCCGCGGTGTTTTCGATGTGTCGGCGGAATCGATCAAAATCTTGAAAGCCGTCTTGACCAATTTCTGACGCTTGCCATACACACCCGCCCCCACGCGACTGGCAGCGTTGAACATGATTCACTCTGACAATCACGTGTCACTTCTCAGTGCCTTTCTGACACAGTTCCGTGTCCCTTTGACAAGACGTTTGTCACAGCGAAATTGATCACAGCGAATTTCGCGTTCGACCTCACCGCCCACTCAACAGGATGGTGCCATGATTGGGAAGCAGTCTCGTTTCGCTCCCGTGCTGGGAGCCTTGGTTTGGTTGGCGTCGGCGAGTCCGGTGTCCGCTCAGTGGGTTCCATTCCGTGGCTTGTTCGGCTGCCCTTGTGGCCCGACCTGTGCCCCGGTCTACCAGCCTGCGGCGATGTTGACTCCGTCCGGTTGCGGCAACGGAGCCTGCGGAGTCACCCCGGTGGCTTACGCCAATCCGTGTGCGTGTGCTCCAGCGATGGTGGCTCAGCCCGTGACGGAGTCCGTCATGCAGCAAGTTCCCGTCGTCGAGTACCGCCAAGTTCGGCAGACGGTTCGCAAGCCGGTCATGCAAACGACGTACGTCGATCAACCGGGAACCGAGTATCGTCAAATCGTCGAGCAAAAGACGGTCAACGTACCGACCTGCTCTTACCAAAACGTCACCGAGTGTCAGACCGTCCAACGCAACTGCGGCCAATGGGTCACGAAGTGGCACAGCAATCCCAAGATCAATCCATGCGAGTACGACAATCGTCCCGGCTTCATGGGTGAGATGAACCGCATCGGCTTCGCGACTCGACAAGCCTTCACGCCGTCGCACTACGCGACTCGCGAGTACGTTCAGCAGACCGTGGCTCAGCAAGTTCCGGTGACTCGTCGAGTCGCCATTCAAGGCACCAAACAAGTCACTTACAACGTCCCACGCACCGTTGCCGTGCAGACGACCCGCAAGGTCGCGGTCAACACAATGAAGTTCGTTGATGAAGAAGTCGTCGTGATGCAACCTGTGACGGTCGTGAAGTCGTTCCCGACAACGCGAACGAGCTATCGACTCGTGCCGGCCGGCAGCACGCTTGCACTCGCTCCAGCTAGCACTGATACCGCTTTGCGTCCGACTCCGGAACCAGCATTGCCGAAAACGAAATCGGCCACGCGCGAATCCGACAAGACACCTTCGACCAAGCCGAGCGATACCAGTCGCGGTGCGGTCGATGAATTCGATGACGACAAACCCAGCCGAGCCACCAATGATTCCTCTCCGGCCAGCACGGTTCGATTTGTCGCAGCCAAGATGCCGGGTGCCGCTCGTATCAGTGGTTGGCGACCCACGCGAACCGCGACGGCCGAGAAAATAACTCTGCCCAAGCCGACGATCTCCGTTGCGGAGAACGTTCGATAGTCGAACATCGGCCGGACGATCCTGTCCGACCGAAGGACGGGGCTGACAAGGAATGTCGGCCCCACGGAAGGCGATGGACAAGGATGTCCGTCGCCGGTCTTTCCTGAAAGTTTCCAGGTGTTCTCTCCAACCTCCTGTCACCGAGATCGCTGAACTCTCTCCTCAGCCTGGGTGACAACCAACGACAAGGTCACGTCTCTCCTCTCCCTCCTCCCTCCGGTTCCTCAGAATCTCTCTCCCTCCCTCGCGGTGTCGGCATCAGCCCGGCTCCCAAGACAATTCCCTCCCCACCGACCCGGTCTCCTCTCCAGAGACCGGGTTTCCTTTTTTGGCTCTCCGCCATTCGTACTGAATTCGGGAGGGCGAGGCTCCCGCCGAGCCGGTGCGTGAATCACGCGCACTCCCCGACCCGACTCGGCAGGAGCCTCGCCCTCCCGTTCTGCCGACGGAAACACGAATGACGGAAAGCTTGGTCGTGGAGGGGTGGATTTGAAATCGGAAATTTCAAATTTGAGATTTCAAATCTCAAACCTCAGCAATGCCGCTCACGCCGCTTCAAGCTGCTCCGCGGTGAGGCACGCCATCGTGTAGAGCAGGCGTTGTTCTTCGCAGCGTTGGAGGTAATCCGGGGGCATCGCGGCGATCACGGCGTCGTCGAACTCGATGATGAACTTCTGGTTCGGCTTCTTGCCGTTGAGTTCCAGAATCATCCCGGTCCAGCCAGCGAACGAGACGTCGGTGAAATCGGGAGACATGACTCCCTCACGCACGCGCACACGCGAGCCAACCGCCAGCTTGCCGGTCGATGAGTTACTCATGCGGACTCGTCACTCCTGAGTCGAGATTTTTGGGCAGACGTTTTTGGCATCTGCCGATCAACACCGCTCGCGATGGCCCGTCGCGGCCGCGAAATCTAGTTGTCCCTCCGAAGAGCGTAAAGCGAATCGCCGTTTTGCCTGCGGGTCGCCACATGCTTGACGCTTGAGAAGCTCGCCGGGAAGCTCTGTCCCCGAGTGATGGATCACCGTCGGCGAACTCAAAGGACCGGAGTGTCTCATGCCTGAAGCTGCTGTTGCCACCGATCGCTGTTGGTTGGGCTTTGATCTGGGCGGCACCAAGATGCTGGCCGTCGTTACGGATGAAAACTTCCAGCCGATCGCTCGCAAACGCCGCAAGACGCGCAGCGAAGAAGACAACTCCATCGGCATGGGCCGAGTCATCAACACGATCGAGAAAGTCCTCGAAGAGGCGGGCATCACCGCTGATCGACTGGCCGGGATCGGCATCGGTTGTCCGGGGATGCTCGATCTGGATCGGGGCATCGTGCGCGATGCCGGAAATCTCGGCTGGGAGGACGTCACCGTTCAGAGTCAGTTGGAGAAAGCCTTCGGCTGTCCGGCGGTCATCCTCAACGACGTCGATGCGGGCGTGTACGGCGAGTACCGATTTGGATCGGCTCAGAAGGCTCACACGGCGTTCGGAGTCTTCCCCGGCACTGGGGTCGGCGGCGGCATGGTCTACGAGGGGAAGATTTTTCGTGGCAAGAATTGTTCGTGCCTCGAAGTCGGACACATGCAGGTGATGGCCGACGGTCCGCGATGCAGTTGCGGTCGGCAGGGCTGTCTCGAATCAGTCAGCAGTCGCCTCGCGATCTCGGCAGCGGCCGCTCAAGCGGTGTTTCGTGGCCAGGCTCCGAAGCTCGCGGAGCTGGCTGGCTCCGACCTGGCCAACATCCGCAGCGGGATGCTGGTTGAAGCGATCAAAAAGGGTGACAAGGTCATCGAGCAAATCGTCAAAGATGCCGCCACGCATCTCGGCACGGCCATCGGCGGCTTCGTCCATGCACTGGCCCCCGACGTGATCGTGCTCGGCGGCGGCCTCGTCGAGGCGATGCCAGAGTTGTACGTCGAGCAAGTCACCGCCGCCGCGAAGAAGTGGGTGCTGCCCGCCTACGCCAAGACCTACGAGATCGTCGCCGCGAAACTCGGAGACGACGCCGTCGCACTCGGAGCCGCCGCCTGGGCCGAAGCCACAATCGCGGCGTAGATGTCGGCCAAAATTGCCCCCACTGGGCTTGTCCCAGTGGTTCATTGGCTTTCGCACTACCGAGACCGCGTTGAATTCATGTAGTGCGAAAGCCAACGAGCCACCCCGACAAGCGGGGTGGGGTGATTTTCGATTGGCTGGGTTCTCGCAACTACTCTTCCATGATCTGCTTTTCTTTCGCCGCCGCTTCTTCGTTGACCGAACCTTCGTACTTCTTGGTGAGATTCTGAATCTCTTCCTTGGTCGCGGTGCAGAGGTCTTCGGTCAAGACTTTGTCCTTTTCGGACGTGTCGGCATGCTTGTTGGCATCGCGACGAACGTTTCGAATGGAAACGCGAGCTTCCTCGGCGAACTCTTTGACGCGCGAAACCAATTGCTTGCGGCGGTCGGTCGAGAGGGGCGGGATGTTCAAGCGGATGACTCGGCCGTCAATCTTCGGCGCGAGGCCGACGTCGCTGGATTGAATCGCCTTGCCGATCGCGGCCACGTTCGTCTGATCGTAGGGGCGAATCATGATCTGCTGCGGCTCCGGCACGCTGACCTGAGCGATCTGCTTGAGCGGCGTCTCCGAGCCGTAGACCTCGACACGGATGTTGTCCACGAGGCCCGGCGTCGCTCGGCCGGTGCGCAGACCTTTGATCTGATTGCGAAAATTCGTCGCCGCTTTTTCCATGCGCTCTTCGCAGTCGAGCAGAATGTCGTCCTGATCCATGATGCGTCCTTATTTCGTGGGGCAGGTTTTCAACCTGCCAACTAAGTGACGGGCAGGTTAAAAACCTGCCCCACGAGACGGCGGAAACTTATCGGATCGGCAAACCGATGCAAGCATCTTTGCATCCGGTCGTTGTCCGACCCAAGGCAGAGGTAGTTCATGGCATTGGTGAGTTTGAATGAAATCCAATTCAGCTACGGCGGTCGGCCGTTGCTGGAGAGCGTGACTCTGCAAATCGAACGGGGCGAGCGAGTCGGACTCGTCGGACGCAACGGCAGCGGCAAGTCCACGCTGATGAAGCTCATCAGCGGCGAGCTGTCTCCCGACAACGGACAACTGCTGCGCGGGCCGGGTGTCCGCATCGGGCGGCTCATTCAGGAGGTCCCAACGGGTAACGAGAGCACCGTTCAAGAGGTCGTTGCCACCGGATTCGCCGCGACGCACAACGGCGGCGATTCTTCGACGGTGCCGCTCGAACCGTGGGAGCAGGAGCATCAAGTCGAGCGTGTCCTTTCGCAAATGGGCCTCGACGGGCACGCGCGCTTCGGCACGCTGTCGTCCGGGATGAAGCGGCGAGTCCTATTGGCTCAAGCGTTGGTCAGTCAGCCCGACTTGCTG
>SYJG01000542.1 GCA_005798445.1 Planctomyces sp. | reverse complement strand
GTCATCGAGACCCACCAGAACGCTAGACAATCTTGGTGGGTCTCGATGACTCGACCCACCCTACGGCGACGGCTCCGATTTTTCATGGCCGTTCTCCTGGCGTTGATCCGTCGATGAAGTTGCTCAGCCAGTGCAATTCTTCGTCGGAGACGGCTCGCACTTGAAAGGCGTCGATCTCAGCGGCTCCGTACATCAGCGTGCTAAACGCGACGCGGCCATCCAACGCTTGCGGCGGAGCATCGAGCAGGAAGCCGATCTTGCGCCACGCACCGTAGGTCCGCTCCAGAAAGTAAGTGCTGGTCCCTTTCAGCGGGACGGTGTCGGGGCCTTGGCCGTAGAGGCTCAGAGTGACGTGCGAGTTGAATCCTGGAAACGCCGTCAGCAAGTCGTCTCGATACCAGCATTCGACCCAGTAATGACCGCTCGTTGTCAGGTTCGGCAACGGGCGTTCGAGCGTCAGGTATCCGAGATAAACCGGATGAGCTTCCAGCAGTCCAACGTGTGGACCGGCCAGCCCCATGCCGCGCACGAATTTGATGTACGTCGGCTTGCCGAACCATTGTGATTCTTCCGGCTCGAAACCGCTGACGACATCGGCGAACGGCGGCAACTTCGGCGAACCGCCGTCTGTTGCGGAGATCGCTCGCGTTAGACGTTCTTCGAGCTGCTTCTTGCGATCGGCCAACTTTTCTTTCTCGAAGTATTTGGGAAAGGCTTGCTCCAGTTGAGCGAGCCGTTTCAGCGCCTCAGGAAGCTGACCCATTCGGACCAGACATTCCGCCATGCCATGCAATGTGCGATCTCGATAGCCGGCCCACTGCCGCAGTTGGAGCAACACTTCGTAGTTCCGCAGCGAGGCGTCGTATTTTCCGGCGACGCGATCCGCTTCGGCTCGCAGAAAGCGATACAAGCCTTCGAGCTTTTGATCGGGGTAGTTCAACTCAATCTTGTCGAGCAGCAGCCGTGTTTCCCGAATGTCACCCGTCCGCAGTTTTTGCTCGGCGACGCGCAGCAGCGCCCCGCGTGTCACAGCTTCCGATTGAGCGGTTGCGAGAAACGCTTCTCCGCCCAACGTGGCTGCCATGCGGTATAGCTCGCCGGCGGCTTTGATCTGACCCGCTTCGGCAAACAGGTCGCCGCGGTGGATCGCCACGATCCGCATGTCGGGGTGTTCGAGGCGACGATGCTTCTCCAAGAGCGCGTCGTAACGGCGTGCGGCTTCGTCGAGGTCTTTGAATTGCCGATGAATGAGGTTCGTCGCCGTCAATTGGATTCCTACTTGCAGCGTGGGGAGCTTTCCGAACTCCTGAACGGCCTGTTCGAGCACCTTCTCCATCTCGGCCTTGCGGCCGTTGTGTCCCAGCGCCGTGATCAAGGATTTGAATAGCTCCGCGCGAAGCTGCGGATCGAGTCCCGGTGCCGCCAAGCGATGCTTCGCCAGCTTCTCCAACAGCGGCCAACGCTCCGGCGCTTCCGAGGACATGAGGAAGTCCAAGATACGATCCTGCTGCCCGGCCGGCAGTTTTTCGACTTGCGCGTCAGCCGCCGCTAATTCCTTGATGACGTATCGAATCGAAAACGGACTGATCGAACCCGGCGCGGCCCAGACATGCACTCGCCGTTGAAAGGACGGCAACGATCCACCGCCGGAGAGCGTCACCACATAATCGCCCGGAGCAAAATAAACATGCCGCACGCTCCGGCCGACCGCTTCCGTCCCGTCGCCGAAGTTCCACTTTAGTTGTGAGTCTTCCGGCAAGTCCCCCTGAGCTTCAAAGCGGACGAGATACAGCGTCGAGTCGCCAGCCGCGACGAGCGCATCGTCCATGCCGTAACCGAACGAAGCGCCTGTGTTCGGCCCGGCCACTTCCAACGCGGCGACATGGGCATAATCGGGATGCACGAACGTGTCGCGCGGCACGTAGGTCCAAGTCTTCGCGGCCGGCGGAACCCACAGCAACGAACATCCGCCGTAAGTGCTGGGGCTTTCCTTCAGCACATGGTACATCTCGACGGCATGCACTCCGGCTTTGAGTTCGATCTCCGCGCCGATGGATTTCGTCGGGATCGAACCCGTCAGGCGCTGATTCGATCCGGGCCGGTCGCAGACTTTGAATCCGTCGATGAAGAGAAACGACGCATCCTCGGAGTTCACGAAGAACCGATAGACGCCGTCGGTTTTGATATTCAGCGAACCGCGATACGTCACCGCGTAATCGTGCGGATTGGCTGGGCGAACGGGATTGCTGTTCTGCACCATCTCCGTGACCAGCCCATTCGCCACGACGGGGTCGCTCTTGGTCAGCCCCTCGCGAACCGCCGTCCAACCGGAGATGTCGGCCCCCTTCCAGTCACGAGCTTCCAAGACGATCCCCTCCGGAATCGGTTGAGCGGCCGCCGGCGACGCGGCCGGATTTCTGGCATGGACCCAGTACCAGACGTCCGCGCCATGACGCGGAAACTGAATCAGCGTGTCTCCGTGAGGAGCATGAGACAGCACCGCGACCGGTAGCGCGGTGCCATCCGCACAGACGACGGAGATGTCCGAACCATCGGGCTTCAACCAGCCACCGGTCGGCAACCGAGCCACGATCGACTTCGACGTCGATTGAGCCGGATTCAAACCCATCAATCGGAGCGTGTAACGCAACTGATAACCATCAGCCCAGGCCGGCTGTTTCTCCGGCAGGGGTTCGATGATGTTCTTCTGCGGTTCGGCTGGTGGCGTGGTGGCCTGTCCGAAAGCCACATCCAAGTAACCCGAAGCGTCAGCGAGGGAGATCGCTCCAATCAGCAGAAATTTCGACAGCGTCCGCGCCGCGTGGAGCATTCGCCCTCGCTGACGCTTCGGGTTAATTGTCGAGTACCACCGCATTCCACACCTCACTGCGGCTCATAGGTGATCCGTAATTTCCATTGCTTGGCACCATTCCAAAATGGCGAATGCGTTCGGAACCAGCCCATCGCTTCGTCGGTGGTGATCTGCCATCCGAAATTGGGGACGGTACCCGAATACCACAACTCGACGTCTTCCGTGACGTTGAATGTATGCTCGCCCGATCCTTGAATTGAAGCAGAGGCCGTTGCCTTAACGGCTCGGTCTTGTCCCAACCCCCGAGCACCAGGTGTGTGCCATTCCAGACGATTGGGACGAGTGATGCGATATTGGTGTGAGACGCCCGCTCCCCAGCCCTGCAAGATCCGGCGGACCTGCACGCGAACGCCGGTCGCGGGATAATGCTGAGCATACGGCACAACCCACTCCGCCTTGGTGATCCGCTGGCCGGGAGGAATCTTCTCCAGCGGATAGCGGATCAAGAACGAAGTCTTGGGAGTCAGGTCAATCTGATGATTGCCGTATTCTCCATTGGCATTCACGACCGCCGCCCAGCTCATCCGCGGAGCATCCTCCGAGATCGCGGCCATCTGTTCGCAATCGGCATCGGTCAACACGATCGTCTTCGCCGAGGCGGTCGATGCCGAAAGTAGGATCAACAGCATGACGGTGAACCCAATCATGGTGCGGTGATTGAGTCCATCAGTTGAATGCAAAGTGCAGAGTGCAGAGTGCAAAGTGCAAAGTTGACAACGATAAGCTCGTCTCCGATTTTGCACTTTGCACTCTGCACTCGGCACTTTGCACTGAATTGCACCGTTCACGGCATCTTCTCCACGGGGACATACAGCTTCCCAAACTTCGGCGACCAGGCGAGGGCTTCGACCGTCGGATTGTTCACCGTCATCTGCACGGCCGAGGGTTTGAATTTCCCGTCGGCGTCCAAGTCGATCAGACAGACACGGCCGTTCGCTCCGATCGCCAACTGATTGGTTTTCTCCATGACAACCGGAGTGCTGTAGTAGACCATCGGGTCAACCGACAGCGTTTGCGGTGTCAGCGTGAATTGGCCGTCGGAATGTTCCATCCGATTGATGCGGCCGTCGTAAATGAGCGTCGCGACATAGATCGACGGAGTGGTCGGATGCGCGGCCACTCGATAGCGATAAGCCACATACGGCTGAATGTAGAAGTAGCAGTAGCGACCCAGTCGATCGGACAGCACCCAACTGACTGGGCCGGAGTGGCCGGCCAGAAAGACGGCATCGTCGTTGAAGGGGGCATAGCTGTAGGGAGCCGGCGTACTGGCGAACGAATACGTCGTCGCTTCCATGTACTTCCGCAGAACGAGCGGTTGCCCGGCCCCCTTCGCTTGCTCGATGGCCGCGAGCTTCGCCGTCCGAGCTGCATTGGCCGCAGCAGGATCAAGCGGAGGAAGAGGCGCGATTGGCTTCACATCTTCCGGCGGCGAATTCAGCGGAGCAAAGGCCGGCAGGCCGTCGGGATCGAGCACGAGCCATCCGATCGTCGTGACCAGTTTCTTCGTGCGATCCAGTTGCTGCATGTTGGGAACGTACAACCTCGTCATCGCCCCATTCAGCGCGAATCCGCCAGCGAGCGCTCCGCAACTGAAGTCCGCTCCGCGCGCCGTGGCCATGATCAGCTTGGGTTGCGGCTCATCGAGACCGTAGATCAAGAGATGATCGAACTCGGCGGAGACCGCCGGATCGGTGACTATGTCGTTGGGCAACGGTTCGACATCCTGCCAGATGTAAAGCAGTGGCAGCCGAGGATGACAAAGCAGACCGAGAACAAAATTGGGTCGCGCACTGAGCGTCGCCGGTTTCGGCAACGTAATCGTCACGGGATCGCCGGGAACGATCTGTCCTTGAGCATCCAAACGAAAAAGCGACACATGCGCCGGAGACTTCGGACGATGCCCGACAGCCAGCACTCCGGCAACATCACTGACGGCGACGTGTCTCGCCGCCGGTGCAACCACGGTGGTCACGAACGGCAACGGAGTTTCCGGCACGGTCCGCAAACGAAGATCCCGCTGCGCGAATGCTGGGCTGGCCGCGCTCCCAAGCCAAAATAGCACCAAGACAGCCAACTTCAGTGACGGCATCTAGTGTTTACTCCGAAGGAGTTTCGTCACATAGCCCAGGGTTGCCGCGCTTCGCGGCTACCCTGGGTAAAGATGCAAAACCAAAACTACCCCAACGGGGTTGCGTCATCATCGAATCAAAACTTGACGAAACCCTTTCAGGGTAACAACAAAAATCTTCACGTCGAAACCCAGGGTAGCCGCGAAGCGCGGCAACCCTGGGCTGTATGACACAACTCCTTCGGAGTAAAGCCAAGCCCTCATTGCATTCGATCCGGCGCGGCCAGGCGTTGGTAGTAGGTCTTCACGGCCTCTTCGTAGCCAGGCGGAACGGATCGAGCCGGGTCATCGAGAACTTGACCTCGGACACGTTGCTCACGAGGCAGGCTCGCCTGGAACCCAGAATGCGCCTGGTGAAACACTTGCAACACGCCGCGAACTCGTTCGAGCGTCTGCTGCTGTAATCGGAAGATCTCCGGAGAGGGCCGGTCATTCAGGCTGTGCAAGTTCGCCTGCGTCTGGTCAATCAACTGGTCGAGGTGTTCCGTCGGCAGATACAGATTCTTGAGATCTTTGCGGATCGTTTTCAGCCGCTCGATGATCTGTTCTTGCTTGCTATTCATGTCGCGCATCATTTCGGCGACGCTGGCATCGAGCTTTCCTCCCTGACGTTCGACGATGGAATTCTTCGCTTGCGGCTTGTCCATCCGATTGATCATGTCGTCGGTCCATTCGCCGACGTCGCTCAAGCTGAACTTGGCGTCGTCCGATTCGACCTTCCGTCCGCCGATGCCGGTTGACGTGTCGCTCTGTGGATCGTTGCTCTTCGTTTCTTTGACGGTGTCCTTCTGGTCGGGGACGCGGTCCTGGCCTTCTTGGACTTTGTCTCGGCCACGGCGATTGATCGATTCATTTCCGACCGCCACGCCATGCGCTCTCGCTCCTTGCCGGCCGACTCGCGATGCCCCACCGACGTTGGTCGTGGGAGGCTTTTGGTTGCCGGTGGCCGCCGAGGCGGCCGTCGAGTTCAAATCGCCTCCTTGTTTGCCGACGTCCCCCTTCTCGTTGATGTTGAAGGCCGCGTTGAGATTGTAGGTCTCGTACTTTTCCTTCATCGCGTCTTCTTCTTCGAGCAGATCGCCGACGAGGTCTTCAAACTTCTCCTGAATGTGCGGCTTGACCTTGTTCCCCTTGCGGTCTGACTGATTGGGGAAGCTCGGTTCGCCGCCAGGAGTTTTCGCGAGGCTGAGATTCTTGAACTCCTGCCGCATCCCCGTGTCGGCTCGCTGCAATCCGGGCACCGCGCTGTCGGGAAACAGATAGTCGTTTGGCTTGGATTCGTCCTCTCCTTCGCCCTTCTTCTTTTTCTGCTGAGCCACTTCGGCCTGATGGATGATCTCTTCCAGCTTGAGTCCGTTGGGTTCGTCGAGCAGGTCTTCGGAGGAGCCCTCCTTCAGCTTGCCCAACTCGGCCTGACGTTCCAGCTTGCTCTCATCGCTTTCAGACTTCTCAGCCAGCAGCTTCCGAGCGGCTTCCGCCAGCGCCTCGCGCAGCTTCTTGTAGATGTCATCGAGCGCCGCCGCCGCTTGAGTTTGCTGCTGAGCGGCGACCGACCAGTCTCGCGCGTCGATCGCTGCCTGAGCCGACTTTTGCATCCCGATCAATTCGTCTCCGACTAACGCATCGGCGGTTTGAGCAAACGCTTCACTCAATGGCGACTCGGATTCGGCAGCTCGCTCAGCCAATCCGGAAAACGCGGTAGAGGCCAGGCCGCACAGCTCGGTGAGTTTCGTTTGCCGTCGAATACTCGTGGCCTGTTGTGCCGCCGTCGGAGTAGTTGGCGAGCCGGCGGGCGTTAGCCCCCGGACCTTCGGATCAGAACTCGTCCGGGGGCTAACGCCCTCCGGCTCGCCTGTTCGATCCGCCCATTGCGCTGTTTGATCCCTGAGAACCGCCTGCCGATCAGCCAGCATTCGCAGGAACGGCGTCATGTGGGCCAGTTCCCATTCCTTGCGGAAGCGAATGTATTGCTCGTGAATCTCTCGCAGACTCTGCAACGTCCGAGCCATCGTGGCTCGCGCGTCGGCGAACGAGGTGCGGCGACCGGCCGCGTCATCTCGCGTGGCCACGCTGTCCAACACTCGAATGGCTCGGATCATTTCTGAATCCGCCAGCATCGCGACCGACAGTCGCAGGCTGCCCGCCGGCGGCGCCATCTCGCGAGCGATTCGACCCGCCGTCTTCTGCAATTGATTCTGCGTCTTGGAATGCTCCGCCGCTTCCATCACCAGCGCTTTGGCTCGCTCTGGATTGTTTCCATCGGCAGCGGGATCGGCATCGAGCTTGCGAATCAGCACATCGAGCGCGGCGTGCAGTTTCTGCTCGACTGCGATCAAGCCGGCGATCTCCGCTTCGGATTTCAGAATCTGCTCGTAGAGCAACTGCAACTGCGAACCATCACCCGTCACAAGCAGTAAGTGCGTGGTTCCCGTCGTCCACATTTGGGCGCGATCCGGACGCGAATCCGACGCACGAGCGGCCAATTCAATCCGCTCACCTTCGGCAACGCCAAAGGCCATCGGCGAAATCTCGGCGGCATGCGTCGTCTGCCGAGCGTTTTCCGAGGGCCATGTTTGCAGCGCGATCCAACCGTCATCCTCGATAACACCGTTGGCGAGCGGGGCGGCGTCAGCCCCCC
>SYJG01000047.1 GCA_005798445.1 Planctomyces sp. | reverse complement strand
GTCACCTGGGCCGAGCTAGAACGCGTCGCAAATCTTCTGAATAACCGCCCGCGCCGCTGCCTCGGCTACAGAACCCCCAACGAAGTCTTCCTCAAATAATCTGCAACCTCAAATTGCATTTGAGATGACGCAGCGCCCCCAGCAGTCCGCACATCAAGGCTCTTGAGTAAAGTCCTTCAGATAGCATTTCATTCTTGACCGCGTCGGACCATTCCTTGCGCGATGGGTAGTCACGGATGACTTTTTTTGTATTCATTAGCACGCCATTGGCCACCGACCACATACCTTGGCCATAGCCGATCACTCCCCAGAGTGCTGCGTTGAGAACTATGGCGACCAGAAGGCGCGTGGGTGCGGAGGGCGTGTTCATTTCGGTGATCGTGTTGGAGCCCAACAGCTAATTGGGCGAATGCTCGTTTGCGGATCGTTGACCTGTCTGCAGCCAGACCACTTTCAATTGACCGATTTACGGTCAGTCGGCTGCGGTCATTTATCAAATAGCGATTGGGCAATCGATAATAGGGTCATCGTGAATTCGATATTTGTCTTGAGTTCTTGTTTTGCTGTTTCGAGGTCACTTAAGTCACGCTTTGTTGCAATCACGAGTTTCAAGAGATCCTCGCACTCAATTTGCAGATCGCGATCTTCGGGTGCAAGGGTAATGGCAGATTTCAGGTCGTTGACCGCGTACTTTAGATCAATGTCGTCGCGAAGAGCGAACCCACGATTTGCATATGCAAGCGCACGTGTCATGTAAACGCGTGCATTATTTGCAGTCTCCGCAAGTTGACGCGTGCAACGGCCAATCGCGATCGTAAATCGCTTCTTGTCGATGTCATCGTGGATTGCCACAAGCTCCTCTGCAACTTTTAGACGCAGCTCCAAAGCGGCTAATTGTTGGTCACGAGTAGTCGTTGCAGGTGCCTCAGCATGTGTAACGGGTTTGGTAGAATCAGCGGTCGATGGTGGCTGCGTGAAAGTCCGCTCTGTTACGGGGCGATCTTCATTTGGCCGGAAAGTGTGGTTCGACGGCTGAAGGCCAATAGGTTGGTTTTCACTTGTCTGAGGCGTGGGAGAATCGCAGCCTGGAAGGAGCGCCATCGCTACGATGAGGCACAGCGATTGAATTACGGCGTTCATGGATGGTTCCTGAATGTGACGTTGTTCTTAGAGTCGAATTTCAGCGTAGACAAGGTTCTGATTCGGTTCAGCGACGTTAGCGACTAGGGTTCCTCGTGATGTTGAGATGTGGATTCTCAGGATTGGCCGGATTGTCGGAAGCTGATCGCATTCAAGGATGTAGTCACCGCCGCCAAAGAGGCCTGCACGGGTCACTCGCTCGCACTCATGGTTGCCGTATTCTGTTTCAAATGAGGCCGACAGAATTCCCATGCCGCTGCTTCTGACGAGTTTGATGGTGCGAGTGTTCTCCGGCATGGCGCCTCTCCGAACATCGGTTCGCAGCCTGATGCGGCTGTCGATGATCGATTAACTCAAACAGTGACGGTGTGCTCACCAGGACAATGAGCTGTTTCGCGCGTTGTTCCTTGGACGATGATTTTCGCCTGCCCGACGCTTGCGTGTTCGATGCGAGCGAGACCATAGCTGTCCGTTATTTCGGTATCGGTGACCCCACCGATGCCACCGGTGAAACTGAGTGAGACTCGGTATCCGGGAGCGGGTTTTCCACTTGACCCATATTGGACGCGAACAGTGGTAACTGCCATTTGGCCCTCCAAGGATTTGTATTTGTCTGGCGCTTCACGACGCAATCATTCGCGAGCGAGCGCGGGACACGGAATTGAACGGAGCTGACGCGCCGCCGACGCGAGAGACTTGTGGTTCATTGCGGTTGATCGCCCAACGTCCAAGGTAACCGGGCGGCGGCCAGAAACCTTGGAAGACAGAAAACGCGCCAACCGCCGCTCCGGTTGACCGACTTGTTGGCCGATTGCTCGGTTGCGGTTCAATTAACCTTTCGGACGCCGGAAGACTTTCAATTCGCCGACTGACCGTCAGCCGGCAGTTGTGTTTGGCTTTGTTGGGTGGGGAACCGCGCGAGGTAGTCGAGGCATATTCCATTGATGCGGGTGAACCTGGAATCGATCTGATTCGCCTTGATGACATCCGGTGCGAAGTTAAGCCCGATAACTGCACCAATTGGCGTGAAAATGATCGCAACAAATGGCGACGGCACATGCCCGACAAGAACTCCGTGAGCAATGAATGCAATCGCAAAGACTGTGATCGCACCAATCGAGGCCCCAAGCATTCTCCGGAATTTGCGTTGTGACGAATGCTCGCGGCAAAACGAAACCCGATGTTTTGCCTTTCGCGTGATCATGTTTGCGAGCACAACGGCAGTGATGGTGACAAGCGATACAGGAAATTGGCTCCGCAGGAACCAGCCCTCAATCACGAATGCTGCAAGGATTGCAAATGAAAAGAAAATGCGAGCTGGCAGCGACACCCAGTAGAAAGAAACCAACTTTTGTGGATCAGTGCATGGGGAGTTGCACTTAACGCAATACAAGGGCAGGTCGGCACCGTTGCCAACAAGCAGAATTGTATCTTGGCGATAAATGCCTTGCTCGACGGCAACCTCAGCGAGTTTGTCAAAACCCCGGAGACGCTCTGCAGAATTCAAAGCGTATGTGGCTTCCTGTGTTCCGGCTGCTTGGTTAGCAATGGATTCGTAGAGCGCAATTGCTTCGGTTCGCTCGCCTCGTTTTTCCATTTTCCCGGCGCGAATGAGCAGATCGTCAATGTTCTGGTTGGACATGATTTTGCTCTAGCGGCAGGATGCCGTGTTTTCCGTCCGACGTCCAAGTTGGGGCGGCATGCATTCATTGGGCGTTGTGTTAACGAACCTTTCCGGCACCGGGTACGCCGGTGCCGGGAGGCGTATACGGATCAGGGAGGTCAAGAACACCGCCCCCTGGCAGGATTTCTGTCGGCGCAGTCGGTCCCGCCCCTTTCGGCTGGTCCAAAGGATCTCCGTCGAGCGAGTGGAACCCTTTCATCTCGCCGATCCCCGTGTTGACCGTGTCCGTGGCATCTAATATTTGCTTTGCAGCGGACTTCAATTGCGTAAGTCTCACAACTTCTGCAAGGTCGTTCACGCGAGCGAAGAGGGCTTGCGTGTCCGTCACGTGCTTCCTTTGCTGCTCGCGCAGTATGTCATTGCTGAGGCGCGAACCGACCGCGATGCCGCATCCAAGCCCAAGACCGAAGATTAGTAAAACGAAAAGCTCTCGTTTCATCAGCAACTCCTGTCAGTAATCAAACGCCCAAGAATAAATGAACCGGGTACCTAGCGCTTCACCGATTGGCTTTCTCAGGCAAGCGCGCGACACGGCATCGAATAGTGACAACGTATCGAGCGTGGGGTGGACTTGTGGTTGATTGCGGTTTGCGGTTGATCGGCCAACGTCCAAGGTAACCGGGCGGCGGCCAGAAACCTTGGAAGACAGAAAACGCGCCAACCGCCGCTCCGGTTGACCGACTTGTTGGCCGATTGTTCGGTTGCGGTTCATTGACCTTTCGGTCGCCAAATCGCGCTCAATTCACCGACTCACCATCAGACGGCAGTTGTTTAGTGTTCATTTTTCGGAGATTGAAACTAGAAAAACCGCCTTGCCCTTGAAACTCGCCACCTTTTTGAGCCGCTTCATAGCCGGCGTTGGCATATTTTTTTTCTTTCAGATTGAAGTAGAGCAACTTAGCGTATGGGACTCGATACTCGTCCCAAGGGCTAAACTGGCCGTAAAATGCCACTTGATAGCTCAAAGACATTTTCCCATCATTCAACAAAGTCCATGGTTTACCGTCTGTCCATTTGAGTTCACCAACGACGGCGAATTGCACTGTCTCCCCACCAAACTTAGCAGTCTCGCTCCAATTTGTGGCTGCAAACTCGATGTCCTGCTGTGCGACAAATTCAAATTTCTTTCCATTTACCGAACCACTGAGTACGACCTCTTTGTCAAAAAATGTGCGTAGCCATTCCTTCTCTTCATCGATCTTCCTCGTACGCTCAGCCTTCTCCCGGACAATCCGTTCTGCCTCAGCCCTTAGGCGTGCTGCTTCCGCTTTGATCCTTTTCTGTTCGGACTCTTGGCTAGCGATCCTTGCTGCTTCATCGAAGCGAGCAAGCGCGTCGGCATTCAGGTAACGGGCACCGGACTTTCCACCGGTTTTAACTTCCCGAATGGCATCGGGTTCGATGTCATAGTAATGAACTAAACCGTTGCCGAAAATGTTGGCGACAATTCGCAGCTTCTCACCCTGTTTGGAGTAGTCACCCACAAATGTTGCGCCTGATTCTTCAATCTCGCATTGTGTCGCGGTAACGAGCGAGATTCGAAATCCGTTTCGAGGATTCGTAAAGACTTGACGTTGAAACGAATTTACGTTCGGCAAGTCAGGCGTGTTTGCCGTCGCAGCTTGGGTTTGACGTCCGGGATCGGGCTGAGCGTCTTTGGAGTTGAGCCAAGCTGCGTGTGACTCGTTGATTTCACGCTGAATGTCGTATCCAGGTTCAGGGGTTTCCCGTGATTTCTTGAGGCGGTCGCCGAAAAAGAAAAGGCCAATCCCAATACAGCCCACAATGAACATCGTGAAACTCAAGCCATTCCATGACCGTTGGGTCGAATCCATGATCTTGTCTCCGAACCTATTGCATCGGACGTTTGAATCTCAAAGTCGTGGTGACGCCTGTTGGTGCTGGTGCTGGCGCTCCGATGGCAGCAAGTGCGAAACTATTTTGGGACGTTGCGGCAACTAATTCCCAACGATTGTGTCCGAAATAATCCAATAGGATTCCAAGGTAGGCAAACCTCTCTTTTTGATTGAGTTCTTTCTTCAATTGTTTTTCAAGGTTTGTGAATGGGTCGGAGAAATCATTCTTCGCAGACCAAATAGCGTAGGTAATTTCGCCACCGCGAATTGGTTCAGCATACGAGAGAGTGGCATATTCCCATTTCAGGCCCGCTTTGGGTGAATCGGTATCCGCATGCATCGACGGCGGAATTGCATTCCACACAATGAGAGTTGCAAAGATCGCGAGAAACATGGCGAGGGTTCTTGAGCGGGACATTGTGGATTCCCTTACAAGGTGAGGTGATTAGTTCGCGGGTCGGGCAATTTTTGCTTTCCGAGCGCTTCACCGACTGTCATTCGCAGGCGAGCGCGCGACACGGCATCAGGTTGTGACAACGCATCGAGCGCGCGGTTGACTTGCGGTGAATTGCGGTTCTGTGGTTGATCGGCCAACAGTCTTATTGAGCAGCGTGCAGCTTAACTCGGTTTCGTGCTGCCTGCTGCTCAGTCTTGTGGACGAGCAGAATGCCAAGGGAAATGCATTTCGTCAATCAAAATCCGTTGAGAGCCATTCAGGCTTCGATACCGTGTTAAGCAGCGTGCAGCTTAACTCCGTTATCCCTGCACGCTGCTTAACTCTGTTAGCACCCCAGTTGAAATGAGATCACGAACCGGCCACGTCGATGCCGTAAACTTGGCGAAGTCGAGCGGTCGTGGTGGCGACTTCGGAGTCGATCTGGTCTGGGTGGAACACTCCTTCGTCGGCCAAGAGCGTGGCCAATTCTCGCAAGCGCGGTTGGTCAAGACGTGGGTCGAAGATCAGCAGCAAGCGGCGTTCAACGAGGTCGCTCAGCGTGCGGACCCACTCGTGGCGGATGATGTCGATGGCGAGCGGGGGGTGTGAACCCCCCGAAGAATTCGGTGAGTGAAGAAGACTCGGGGGATTGACATCCCCCGCTCGCCGGGCGCGGGGATCACGAATTGATCGCTCTTTTGAACTCGCGATTCGTGGCAATCGCAGTCGAGAAAGCACTCGATCCGCGACCTCTTCGCCGAGCGCTCGGCAGGTGGTCAGCTTGCCGCCGATGAGCGTCAGGATTGGGTTTGGGCCGTTTGTGTTCTCTTCGATCCAGTGGCCGCGCGGAATCGAACTGGGGGAGTCGGCTCGGCCGAAGGGGAGGGGGCGGACGCCGGAGTAGCTCATCACAACCTCTTCGCGAGTCAGCGTCACAGACGGGACGACCTCATTGACCAAATCGATCAGGTAGTCGATCTCGCGCGGCTCGGCGACGGCAGTTTCAGGCCGAGCGTCAAACGGTTCGTCCGTCGTGCCGACGAGCGTTTGATCCTCGCCGAGCGGCAGTACGAAGACCATGCGGCCGTCGCCCGCTTCGGCGTAGATGCCGGCGTCGCCGAGCGCTGCTCTCAGTTCGTGATTCGCGGTGACGAAGTGGCTCCCCTTCGTGCCGCCGAAGAGTTTTGGGGAACCGACTCGCCAATCGGCCAACGTCGCATCGCCCCAGGCTCCGGTCGCGTTGATGATGACGTCGGGCCGAAGCGTGATCGGGGCGTTGCAGTTCAGACGGTCGATCAAGCGAACTTCGTGGTCGTGGAACTCGACAAGCGTGTGCGTGTGGACGTCGAAGGTCAGGCGCTGGTCTCGCGCGAGTTGCCTTGCATCGTCGAGCAGTGCGACGGTGAAGCATTCGGGGGAGAGAATTTGGGCGTCGAAGTATTCGCAGGAGAAGGGGTAGCGGGGGTCAATCGTTGATTGGCCCTCACCCGGCCTTCGGCCACCCTCTCCCGAGGGGAGAGGGGACGAGTTTGCGAGTCGGTCGTACATCCAGAGGCCGAGGCGGATGAGCCAGAGGCCGCGTTCGCGAGCGTTTGGAAAACAGCGCAGCCAGAATCGGCCGAGGCATGAACGATCCCAGCCGAGGAATGTCAGTACGCTCCAGATCAGACCGCCGAAGCGCCGGCGCACGGGGATTCGCAGACGCAGCGGTTTGACGAATTGCGGAGCGGTCTTCAGCAGGATCGCTCGCTCGCGCAGCGATTCGCGGACGAGGGCGAAGTCGCCTCGTTCGAGGTATCGCAGTCCGCCGTGAATCAGTCGCGAAGATCGCGAGGTCGCTCCGAACGCGATGTCATTCGCATCCACGACGACGGCCGAGACGCCGTTGAGCGTCAGCTCGCGGGCCACGGCGGCACCGTTGATCCCCGCTCCGACGACGAGGACGACAGGTCGAGAGACAATCTGTTCCGAGTCCGTTCGCATGGCGTCAGAGCATGACAAACGGACGTCCGCTCGGTCTACTGCCTGACCGTGACAACTTCCGACCTTTGAATTCTCAACGTGCGTCATGCGCTGGCCGATTCAGCGACAACTGCTTGTTCCGATGCTGCTGGTGATCGTGCTGGCCAGCACGCTTTCCAGCGGCGTGAGCGCGTGGGTTGGCAGTCGTTGGGCACGGCGCGAGGAATCAGATCGGCTGGCTCGCGTGGTGGCGACGTTGGCGGATGCGAACTTTCCGTTGCAGGAGTCGGTCTTGCAGAAGCTCGCGGGGCTGTCGGGGGCCGAGTTCGTCGTCTGGGATGCTCAGCAGCAAGCTCAGGCAGCGACGTTGACGCTGGATGCGGACGTGCGTGATCGGCTCAAAGCGGTTCCCGAAACCGGGCCGCTCTCTGACTTGTCGAGCAATCCGCTGGTCGAAATTCAGGGACGCCGTTTTCTGACGGCGAAGGTGCCGCTACGGAGAACGGCGACACGGCCGCTATCGTTGCTGGTGCTGTATCCGGAAGATCGCTGGTGGACGGCGACTCGTGGAGCGGTCCTGCCTCCACTGATCGCCGGCGGCGTGACGGCGTTGGCCGCACTCTTGCTGACAGCGTTGTGGGCGCGTCGGTTCACTCGGCCGATTGCGCGGATGAGCCAACAGAGCGAGAGCATCGCGAGCGGTGACTTCCAGCCGATGCCGCTGCCGGTTCGTGACGACGAGCTGCGCGACCTGACACTGTCGATCAATCGCATGGTCGAACAACTGACTCGGTACGAACAGCAAGTCCGTCGCAACGAGCGGCTCAAGACGCTCGGACAGCTCGGGGCGGGATTGGCTCATCAACTTCGCAACTGGCTGACGGGCGCACGCATGGCATTGCAAGTCCACGCGCGCGAATGTCCACTCGGCGACCAGGCGGAATCGACCGAGATGGCTCTGCGGCAGCTCGGCCTAATGGAGTCGTATCTTCAACGCTTCCTGACGCTCGGCGCTCGGCGCGACGAGGCCGTGCGTCCTGCGGAGCGCCGCGAATTGTCGCTCACGCAGTTGGTCGAAGATGTCCTGTCGCTGGTCCGTCCGCGCAGCGGGCATGTTGGAGTGGAGTTGCAGTGGTCAGCGCCGTCGTCGCCGATCAGGATGCTCGGCGATCACGACGAGTTGCAAGAACTGCTCGTGAACTTGCTGCTCAACGGCATCGACGCGGCGACGCCGCGCGAAGCCGAGTCACTCGCCGCGTGGGTTCGAGTCGAATTGAATGACATGCCACCGGACTGTGTCCGATTACGAGTCCTCGACTCCGGCCCCGGCCCGTCTGTCGCGATCGCGAATCAGCTCTTCGAGCCTTTCGTCACCGACAAGCCCGAAGGGACTGGCTTGGGATTGGCTGTCGCAAAGCAGATCGCCGAATCACACGGCGGCACACTGCGTTGGTCTCGCGAAGGGCTAGCGACCTGCTTTGAAGTTGCGCTGCCGCGCGGCAGTTCGGCCGATTGAACGGATGACGTGGGGCACGTTTCCAACGTGCCCGCATTGCGGGAAATCCGCACGATGGAATCGTTTGCCCGCAACGTAATTCTGAGAAAAGGTTACGACGAATTGAGGGAGACGACGAATGTGGTCACCGGCAAATTCGTCGTCTCCCTCAATTCGTCGTACCCTTCCTCTGCCAGACGTCCGCCTGTTCTGAATCGGCCAAAAACATTTGTCGCACCCCATGCGCCACGAATAGAGAGACAGGCTTAGCGCCGCAGGGAGTCCGCGGCTACATTGGTCCCACCCACCAAGTTCGTTCCCATTTTTCGCCTGCCAAGGGAACTTCGATGCCGACCATCCGTACTCAGGTTCTGCCTGCAATCACGACCGCTCTTCTCGCGATCACTCAGACTGCATTCTCGGCGGATGCACTGACGGTCCAGCCGGAATCGGTGACATTGTCCGACCCGTTTGCTCGGCGGCAGTTGTTGGTCGAGGCGAACGGACAAGATGCGACTCGCTCGGCCAAGTTTGTCAGCTCGCAGCCCAACGTCGCGACAGTCGATGAATCGGGCTATGTGCTGCCGATTGCGGACGGGGCCGCCGAGATCAGCATCACGATCAACGGACAATCCGCGAAAGTGCCGGTCACGGTGAAAGGAATGGCGAATGCTCGCGCGGTGGATTTCTCGACCGAGATCGTGCCACTGCTGAGCCGCTTCGGTTGCAACGCGGGTGGCTGTCACGGCAAACAAGGCGGCCAGAACGGATTTCAGTTGTCGCTGTTCGGCTTCGACACCGAGTTCGATTACTCGGCGCTCGTGAAAGAGGCTCGCGGTCGGCGCGTCAACGTGTCGAATGCGAGCGGATCGTTGCTGCTTCGCAAAGCGGTCGGCTCGGTGCCTCACGGCGGCGGTCGCCGCATCGAAGTCGGCAGCGAACCGTATCGGCTGCTGCTGAGCTGGATCGAATCGAGCGCACCGGCTTCGTCGCCGGAAGTGCCGCGCGTCGTCAAATTGCATGTGCTGCCGAAGGAGCGCGTGCTGAAGGCGGCATCCGGAATGGGAGGGCGAGGCTCCCGCCGAGCCGTCGATGTGGAGACGACGTTGAATCCCCAAACCGGCTCGGCAGGAGCCTCGCCCTCCCAACAACTCGCGGTTATCGCCGAGTACAGCGACGGATCGCAGCGCGACGTGACTCGGCAGACGGATTATTCCAGCAACCTTGATGTCGTCGCGTCGGTCTCACCGGACGGACTCGTGAAGACCACCGGTCAATCGGGCGAAGCGGCGATCATGACTCGCTACATGGGTCAGGTCGCGGTGTTTCTCGCGCTCGTGCCGCACGGTGAGCCGCTCAAGGAGATCGCCAACTTCACGCCCAAGAGCGAGATCGACCGGCTGGTCGTCGAGAAGTGGAAGAAGCTGGGACTCAAGCCGTCACCGCTCGTCGATGACGCGACGTTCTTGCGGCGAGTGACGCTCGATCTGTGCGGACGCTTGCCGACCTCGGACGAAGTGCGAGCGTTCTTGAACGACGCGACTCCGACGAAACGCGAGGCGGCGGTCGATCGGTTGCTCGAATCGCCCGACTATCCGGCGTTCTTCGCGTTGCGATGGGGTTCGATCCTGCGAAACTCGAATCTTGCCGGAGCCGACAGGGCCTCGTATGCGTTCAACAATTGGATCAAGGACCAAGTTGCTCGCAACGTGCCGTACGACGAGTTCGCTCGCGGCGTGATCGCAGCGTCGGGCGAGTGGCAGGATGCTCCACCGATCAACCGCTACTGGCAGATGCGCGACGACTTGTTGCACCAATCGACCGCCGACACCGCTCAAGTTTTCCTCGGCCTGCGGCTGCAATGCGCGAAGTGTCATCACCACCCGTATGAACGGTACTCGCAAGAGGATTACTACGGCCTGTCCGGCTTCTTCACGCGGCTCGGCCAAAAATCCTTCGGCGAACCGCCGCCGTATTTCAATGCTCCGAACGTGACTCGCGGCGATCAGAACCCGCTGACGAAGCAGTCGCCAAAACCGAAGTTCCTCGACGGCGACTACGCCGAGTTTTCCTCCGAGCAAGACCCGCGACATGCACTGGTCGATTGGATGGCCAAGCCAGAGAACCCGTACTTCGCTCGCACGCTGGTCAACCGGCTGTGGGGGCACTTCTTCGGCCGAGGCATCGTTCACGAAGTCGATGACCTGCGCGAGACGAACCCTCCGTCGAATCCCGAACTGCTGAAGTTCTTGGCGGAGGATTTCCTCGCTCACAAGTTCGACATCAAGCACGCGATCCGGCAGATGGTCACAAGTCAGGTCTATCAGTTGTCCTCGCAGCCGATGCCCGACAACGAACACGACCGGCAGAACTACGCCCGCTTTTACGCTCGCCGCCTGATCGCTGAAGTGTTTCTGGATTCGGTCAATCAGGCGACCGGAGTACGAGACCGCTTCAGCGGTGTCGGAGCTTCCGCGCGAGCGATCGACTTGCCGCACGAGAATTTCGGCTCGTACTTCCTCGACGCGTTCGACCGCCCGAAGCGAGTCACCGCCTGCGAGTGCGAACGCTCACCCGGCGCGACGCTCGCTCAAGTGCTGCTGCTGTCGAATTCGGATGAGATCGAAAACAAGCTCGCCAGCGGCGAAGGCAAGGTCGGCAAGTTCTTCGCCGTGTTGGAGAAAGACCGACGTCCGTTGAAGGAGTTGATCGAGGAGCTGTATCTCGGCTCGCTGTCGCGGCTGCCCAGCAGCGATGAACTCAACACGGCGACGAAGTATCTCGACGGCGAGTCGGACAAACGGCAAGCAGTCGAAGACTTGCTCTGGACGCTGCTGAACTCGAAGGAGTTCATGTTCAATCATTGAGCGAATCGCGGACTCGATGCGTTCCAGTAGACCGGTCACTCCGTGACCGGAAAATTCGAGTCACGGAGTGACTCGTCTACTTTTAGGGTTCCTCAGCAGAATCTGTGAGTGATTTGTTTTTCAGGGAGGTTTCCAAGTTGGTGGAGGAGTGCGAGTTCGGCGACTCGCGAGGTGCGGAAGCCGTGGGATTTTCTCGACACCAGTTTGGCTTGGTTGTTCAAGC